>JAEUHO010000005.1 GCA_016795345.1 Planctomycetia bacterium
TAGGCAGGTCGCGCCGCGGAGGCCGGTGCCGGCGTTACGCAAGGGCAACTTCGGCCCGGCAACGACCCGATCAGGAGGCGAGCGACCTCATCGCGAGCATGTCGCCCGAAAAGGCCCCCGGTTCGTGAATGATGCGGGCTAACGATCTCCTCCTCCTCCTCCTCCGGGGCTCGCTCCACGGCCCTCCCTTCCGACGCGCCCTCCCGTCTCCCTTTCGCTTCTGCGGCTTGCTAGCGGGTCCTCCCTGACGAATCGGCCGCGATTCGCTGGATGCCGCGGGAGCGGCGCCTCGCGAGGCTAGGGCTGCCCCGCGTCCTGCGAGCGAGGCGCCCGACGACGAGGAGCCGCAGCAGCGGCGACGAGGAGGAGGGGGACGCCAGGCCCGGCGCGCTGCGCGGCGGGCCTCGCGTCCCCGCGAACCCCGGCGCCAGCGAGCGCGGCCGTCCGTCCCCGACCTCGCCCCGCCTCTTCTCCTCCGCAGGGCCGTCCCCTCCCTCGGCTAGCGTCCCTCCATGGGCCGAATTCGTGCGTTGCCGGTGCATGTGGTGAATCAGATCGCGGCGGGGGAGGTGGTGGACCGTCCCGCCTCGGTGGTGAAGGAACTGGTCGAGAACGCCCTGGACGCCGGGGCCCGGCGCATCGAGGTCCGGCTCACCGAGGGCGGCAAGGCCCGCATCGAGGTCCGGGACGACGGCTGCGGCATGGACCCCGACGACCTCGCGGCCGCGTTCCTCCCGCACGCCACCAGCAAGCTCGCGAGCGTCGAGGACCTCGACCACATCGCGAGCCTCGGCTTCCGCGGCGAGGCCCTCGCCAGCATCGGCAGCGTCTCCCGCGCGACCATCACCTCGCGCCCGGCCGGCGCCGCCACCGGCGGCTTCGTCGAGGACCGCGAGGGCGCCCTGTCCGAGGTCCGCCCGGCCGCCGCCGCCCCGGGGACCGTCATCGTCGTCGAGGGCCTCTTCGCCGGCGTCCCCGCCCGCCGGAAGTTCCTCCGCACGTCCGCCACCGAGCTCGGCCACGTCGTGGACACCCTCGAGCGGTTCGCGCTCTCCTTCCCCGAGGCCGTGTTCCTCGTCGAGCACGAGGGCCGCCCCGTCGTCACCACGGCCGCCGGCGAGGGGCGCCGCGCGCGCATCGGCCGCTTCCACGGCGACGACCTGGCGCGGTCCCTGCTCGAGGCCCGCTCCGCCGACGACGCCCCCGTCCACGTCGAGGCCTACCTCTCGCCGCCGGGCGTGACCCGCGGCGACGCGCGCCTCCAGCAGGTCTACGTGAACGGCCGTTACGTCCGCGACCGCACCGTCGGCCACGCGCTCCGCGAGGCCTACCGCGACCTCGTGCCGCCGGGCGACCGCCAACCCGTCGTCTTCCTCTTCCTCACGTGCGACCCCGCGCGCGTCGACGTCAACGTCCACCCGACGAAGGCCGAGGTGCGCTGGCGCGACCCGGCCGTCGTCCACGAGACCGTCCGCCGCACGCTGCGCGCGGCGCTCGAGGGCGCGCGGCCCGGCGTCGACGTCGGCGCCGCCGCGACGGGCGCGCGGCCCTCGACGCTCGAGGCCGCCGAGTTCGCGTTCCTCCACGGGGTGGGCGGACAGGGGGCGGGACGCGAGGCCCGGTGGGGGGCAGGGGCGCCCGGCTCGGCGTGGGGCGGCGGCGGCGCGACCGCGTTCCCGCCCGCGCCGGCGCACGGGCACGATCCCGCGCACCCCCACGACCACGCCCACGACCCCGCGCACGCCCCTGCGCACGACCACGCCCACCCGCACGGCGGGGCGGTCGGCGCGCGCGAGCGGCTGCGGCCCGTGGGCCAGGTGCTGACGACGTACCTCGTGCTCGAGAGCGAGGACGGGCTCGTGATCGTGGACCAGCACGCGCTCCACGAGCGGGTGTTGTTCGACCGCATCAGCGACCGGCTGCGGACCGGGGCGCTCGAGGTGCAGCACCTGCTCGTGCCCGCGGTCGTGACGTTGTCGCGCGCGGAGGCGGCCCGCATCCACGAGGAACGCGAGCTGATCGCGAAGCTCGGCTGGGAGGTCGAGGCCTTCGGCGACGACGCGGTGGCCGTCCGCGCGGTGCCCGCGGTGCTGCGCCGACCGGACCCCGAGGGCCTCCTGCACGAGCTGCTCGCCCTCCTCGAGTCGGGACGGCGCGAGGGGCTCGACCGGGCGGCGCTCCTGTCGGCCGTCGTGGACCGCATGGCGTGCCGCGGCGCGGTGATGGCGGGCGACCCGCTGCACCCCGACGAGGTGCTCGCGCTGCTCGCGCAGGCCGAGGCGCTGAACCACGCCCACTCCTGCCCCCACGGCCGCCCCACGCGCCTCGCGATGACGCGCCGCGACCTCGAGCGCTACTTCCACCGCTGACCCTCGCGACGCCTTCCTGTGTTCAGCGCGGGGGCGGAGGCCGTCTCGTCAGCTCCAGGTCGAGCAGGTCCGCGTCGATCGGCGCGTTGACCTTCAGCAGGCGAACGGTCACGCGCGACGTTGCGGTAGGGATCCCGTCGGGGGAGAGCCGGAGGCGGCGCAGGTCGGTCGGGAGTCGGTACGCGGAGGGGACGGGCGCCGCGGGGCCGTCACCCCACCCGCCGAAGCGGAACTCGACGGGTCCGCCGGCCCCGGCCGTCCCGTCCTGGACGACGACGCGGTCCGGCGCGATCGCTCGAAGGCCCGGCCGGTCACGGCGGGGCTCGGCGCCGAACCGGATCGTCCGCGTCGGCTCGTCCGGTGCCGTGCGCTCCACCTCGAACCATGTGCCGCCGGGAGCCTCGCGGTGCGAGATCGTGCGCCCGAGCCGGAACTTCGCGCCCGTGCCCCGCGGCGCGAGCGCGAGCGCCAGTTCCCGCACCCACCGTCGGTGCGCCGCCGCCGCCTCACCCGCGCCCTTCCAATCGAACGGGTCCTGCCGAACCGTCGTGAGACGATCGACGACCCGCCCGAACTGATCCCCGACGAGGACGACGCACGTGTCCCTGCCCCGGAGCATGAAGTAGGCGCGGAGTGCGTCCCGGGAGGAGGACCAGTACAGGTGGTACCGGAGATCCCCCGTCCCGACCGCGCCGTCGTCGGCGGGGTCCGCCTCCATGACCAGCGTCGAGACGGTCGCGAGCACGGGCCCGTCGCGCGCGATCCAGGCCATCGCCTCGTTCACGCAGCGTTCGCCGGCCGCGAACGGGTCCTCGGGCGCGGGCGCCGGTGCGACCGCGGACACCGCCGCGGGCGTGGGAGCCGCAGCGGGCGGCAGCGCCGCATCGGGCGCCGCGGCGATGTCGGATCGCGGCGCGGCGTCGGCGGTCGGCGCCGGCTCGCGCGGTCGATCGCGGCTCGCGACGACGAACCCCGCCGCGACGCCCACGAGGACGACGCTCGCGACGACGAGGGATCGAGCGGTCGGGCGGACGCGGCCCATCGCGGCTCCGTGTGCGTCGCCCCGCGGTTCCCCGCGACGAGGCTCGGCCCGCGCAGTGTA
>JAEUHO010000058.1 GCA_016795345.1 Planctomycetia bacterium
TCCACCGCCCGCGCGTGCGCCTGCCCGGCGACGCCACGGAGCACGAGGCGGTCCTCGTCGCGCAGGACGCGTCGCTCGGCCTCGCGTTCTTCCAGGTGGTGAAGCCGCCGCCGGCGCCGCTCGCGGCGGTGGACCTGTCCGTCGGCACGACGGGCGCCGTCGGCGACGACCTGTACGGCGCGAGCCGCCTCGACCGCGCGCTCGACGACGCGTTCGCGGTGCAGCGGACGCGCGTCGCGGGCGCGCTCGAGCAGCCGCGGCGCATGGGCATCCTGCGCGGCGACTTCAACGAGCACGGCATGCCCGTGTTCCGCGCCGACGGCACGCCCGCGGGCGTCTACGCGCTGCAGATGGGCGTCGTCGAGTCCGGCGAGCGTGCGGGGCGCGCCGACATGCTCGGCGGCCTCCTGCCCCTCGACGTCGTCCGGGCGAGCCTCGCGCTCGCGAAGAAGCGCGTCCCCGACGCCCTGGCGAAGGCGAAGGCCTCGACGGCCGAGCCCGCGCCCGACGCGGCCAAGCCCGCCGACCCCGCGAAGCCCGCGGACGGCGCGCCGCCCGCGCCGGCCGCGCCGGGCATGGAGTGACGGGCGCCACCGCCGCGCCGCGGGCCCGCCGGTCGCGATGACCTCCGACCCCGCCCTCCTCTCCGCGCTGGTGACGGCCGGGTTCGTCGGGTCGCTGCACTGCGCCGGGATGTGCGGCGGGTTCGCGTTGGCCCTCGACCGCGGCGACCGGCGGTTCCTCCCGCGCACGGGCACGCAGCTCGCCTTCCTCGGCGGCAAGGCCACGACGTACGTCGTGCTCGGCGCGCTCGTCGGCGCGCTCGGCGCGACGTTCGTCCGCGCGAGCGGCGTCGCGGCGGCGCGCGCGGTCCTCTCCGTCGTCGCCGGCACCCTCATGGTCGTCGCGGGGCTGCAGATCGCGGGCTGGCTCGGCGAGCTCTCGTTCTCGCGGGTCTTCGGCCCGACGTCGGCGTACGGGCGCGCGGTGCGCGCGGTCGCGGAGGCGCGCGGGCCCGCGGCGCCGTTCGCCATGGGCGCGCTCACCGGCCTCCTGCCCTGCCCCCTCGTCTACTCGTTCCTCCTCCACGGGCTCGCGACCGGCAGCCTGCTCGGCGCCATGGGCACCATGGCGATCCTCGGCGGCACGTCGGCGCCCGCCCTGCTGCTCGTCGTCGCGACGGGGGCGCTCGTGTCGCCGATGCTCCGGCGGCGCATCGTGCGCGTCGCGGGCGTCGTCGTGATCGTGCTCGGGCTCGTGACCCTTGCGCGGGGCCTCTTCCCCGACGCCCTCCACCGCGTGTTCGGCCACGTCGCGGCGACCTCGGCGTGAGGCCCGACCGCGCCGCCGCCGACGCGACGTTCTGCGACCACTGCGGCCTCCCCGTGGGGCGCGTGCGGCACGAGCGCACCGTCGCGGGCGCGCGCCACCGCTTCTGCTGCGTCGGGTGCGGCATCGCCTTCCGCCTCGGCGGGCACGGCGCGGGCGAGGGCGGCAGCGAGTCCGCGTCGTTCCTCGCGCGCGTGGGCCTCGGCGTCGCCGGGTCCATGCTCGTGATGATCGTCGCGTGGGTGCCCTACCTCGACCCGGCGGCGGCGACCGACGACTTCTACCGCTTCGCGCCGTGGGCCACCCTCGTCGCGGCCACGCCGGTGGTGCTCGTCCTGGGCGTGCCGTACCTCTGGAACGCCGTCGCGGGCCTGCGCCGCGGCCGCGTCGGCGCCGACCTCCTCGTCGGCATCGGCATCGCCGCCGCCTACGCGGCGTCGCTCGTGTCGCTCGCCGCCGGTCGGCTCGACGCGCTCTACCTCGACACGGCCGCGGGCCTCGCGACCCTCGTCACCGTCGGCCGCTGGCTCGAGGCGTCCGCGAAGGAACGCTCGGCCCGCCGGCTGCGGGGCCTCCTCGACGACGCGGAGCGCCCCGCCGCGCGCCTCGCGGCGGGCCGCGGGCTCGCCGACCCCGGCGCGCCCGAGCACGTCCGCGCGTCCGACCTCGCCGTCGGCGACCGCGTGCTCGTGCGGCCCGGCGAGGGCGTGCCCGCGGACGGCGTCGTCGAGGAGGGCCGCGCGCTCGTCGACACCGCGGCCCTCACGGGCGAGCCGCTCCCGCGCGCCGTGGGCCCGGGCGACGACGTCCCGGCCCCGGCGATCGCGACGGACGGGCCGCTCGTCGTGCGCGTGACCGCGGTCGGCGACGCCACGCGCCTCGGCGCCGTCGCGGCGGTGCTGGCGAAGGCGCGCGCCGAGCGCACCCCTGTCGAGCGCCTCGCCGACCGCGTGGCCGCGGTGTTCGTGCCGGTGGTCATCGCGATCGCCGGCTTCGTGCTCTGGCGCGCCCTCGCGGCCGGCGACGGGACGGCCGCCGCGTTCCTCCACGCCCTCTCCGTCCTCGTGATCGCGTGCCCGTGCGCGCTCGGCATCGCCGTCCCGCTCGCCGTCACCACCGCGCTCGGCCGCCTCGCCGAACGCGGGATCCTCGTCCGGTCGGGCCCCGCGCTCGCCGGGCTGCCGCGCACGGTCGCCGTCGCGTTCGACAAGACCGGCACGCTCACCCGCGGCCGCCCGGAGGTCGCCGAGGTGCGGCCCGCGCCGGGCCGGACCGCCGACGAGGTGCTCGCGCTCGCCGCGGCCGTCGAGGTGACCAGCGAACACGCGCTCGGGCGCGCGCTCGTCGCCGCGGCCCGCGCGCGGGGCCTCGCGGTCCCGGCGGCGACCGACGTCCGGGTCGTGGCCGGGTGCGGGCTCGA
>JAEUHO010000087.1 GCA_016795345.1 Planctomycetia bacterium
GAGCGCCGCGCCGGCGTCGTCGGTGTCGGCCGACACCGCGGACCCGACGACCTTCGTCAGGGTGGCGCTCGTCGCGTCGAACCGCTGCGCGTTGGCCGTGCGGTCCACGTACCACCGCCCGGTGCCGGGGTCCTGGACGACGCGGAACCACGACCCGCCCAGCTCGCGCTTGCTGCGGCGGATGAACGTGTCGACGTCGGCCTGCGCCCACGTGTTCGCGCGGACGTCGTTCCCGAGGATCCCGCGGTCCTTGAGCCACAGCGCGAGCGTCAGCTGCTGGTTCGACGGCGCGGTCGCGAGGCCCGGGGCCGTGCCGGAGACGTACTCGTGGTTGCACCACACCCAGCCGCCGGTGCCGCTGCCGCGCCACTGCGGGGGGCTGTTGACGACGTTGCCGGCCCAGTCGGCGTTCCAGCCGTCGCCGAAGTAGGCGACGTAGTCGCAGTTGGCGCCGAACCGGGGCTTGTCGTTGCCGTCGTCCCACGTGAGCGGGTCGAGCCACTTCACGACGACGTTGTGGGAGAGCCCGGCGATCACCCGCACGTCGTCCGACGTGGCGGCCGCGAGCGGGAACTGGAAGTCCGCGGGGACGAGGTTGGTGGCGTAGAGCTGGACGAGGTTCTTGACGTACTCGGGGATGTGCGCGGGCGCGGGGAAGGGCAGCGTCGCGTTGGGCAGCACGCCGAACGTCGGCGACGTGGGCAGCGTGACGGCGACGAGGCTCGAGAGCGGGCGACGGTTGTCGAACGCGGGGTCGCCGTCCTGGCCGGCCACGCCGGGCGTGCCGGGGGGCCCCTGCTCGCCGGGCGGGCCCTGCTCGCCGGGCGCGCCGTCGTCGCCGCCGCCGCCGCACCCCATGCCGCCGAGGAGCGCGAGCACGCCCAGCAGCCACTTCGCACGTTCGAGCTTCGCCATCCGTACGCCCTCCGGAGCCCGTTCGGGCTCGACTGTGGGGCGCAGGGTCGTCGGCGATGGCGAAGCGGGTGCGGGGGCTCCGTGAATCTCCGGTCAGGGCGGATCGGGCGGCTCGGGACGGCCGGCCGGGGGGCGCACCCCCCGGCCCGCCGGTCAGCGCACGACGAAGTTGACGAGGCGCTTCGGGACGACGATCTCCTTGACGATCGCCTTGCCCTCGAGGTGCTTGCGCACGTTCTCGACGCCCTTGGCCGCCGCGAGCACGTCGGCCTCCTTGGCGTCGGCGGCGACGGTCACGTCGCCGCGCACCTTGCCGTTCACCTGCACGGCGAGCGTCACGGTGTCGTCGACGAGCGCGGCCGGGTCGGCCACGGGCCACGGCGCGACCGAGACGAACGGGGCGCGCCCGAGGGCGGCCCACATCTCCTCGGCCGCGTGCGGCGCGAACGGGGCGAGCAGGGTCACGAACGCCTCGGCGGCGTCGCGCGGCAGCGGGTTCGCGCCCTGGAGCTCGGACAGCAGCACCATCAGCTTGGAGACCGCGGTGTTGAACGCGATCGCCTCCATGTCCTTCGTGATGCCGTCGATCGCGCGGTGCACGGCCTTGCGGAGCGCGCCGGTCGCGGGGGCGTCGGTCAGGGGCACGCCGGGGCCGTCCTCGTCGCCGACGAGCAGGCGCCACGCCTTCAGCAGGAAGCGCCACGGGCCCTCGATCGCGTTGGGCGTCCACTCCTTCTCGGCGTCGGGCGGGCCCAGGAACAGCCCCGCCAGGCGCACCGCGTCGCCGGAGTAGCGCGCGACGGCCTCGTCGATGCCGACGCCGTTCTTCTTCGACTTGCTCATCTTCTCGAGCGTCGTCGTCACGGGTGCGCCGGTCGCCTTCACGCGGGTCGCGCCGTCCGCCGTCTCGACCGCCTCGCGCGGGTAGACGCGGCCCTCGGCGTCGCGGTACGTGGCCGCGACGACCATGCCCTGGTTGAAGAGGCGGCGGAACGGCTCGTCCGTCGAGACCAGCCCGAGGTCGAACAGCACCTTCTGCCAGAAGCGGGCGTACAGCAGGTGCCCGACCGCGTGCTCGGTGCCGCCGATGTACAGGTCGACCGGCATCCACGCCCGCTCCTTCGCGGGGTCGCAGAACGCCGCCGCGTTGCGCGGGTCGATGTACCGCAGGAAGTACCACGACGAGCCGGCGCTGCCCGGCATCGTGTTCGTCTCGCGGCGCGCGGGCGCGCCGTCGCGCGGGTCGCGCGTGTTCACCCACGCGTCCACGCCCGCGAGCGGGCTCTCGCCCGTGCCCGTCGGCTCGTACCGCGGGACCTCCGGCAGCGTGACGGGCAGCGCGTCGTCGGGCAGCGGGACCGTCGTGCCGTCGGCGCGGTGGAGCACGGGGATCGGCTCGCCCCAGAACCGCTGGCGGCTGAAGAGCCAGTCGCGCAGCTTGTAGCGCACCGCCTTCGTGCCGAGGCCCTTCGCCTCGAGCCACGCGGTCATCCTCGCCTTCGCCTCCTCGACCGGCAGCCCGTCGAGGAACCCGCTGTGCACGAGCGTGCCCTCGCCCTCGTGGGCGGCCTTCGTCACGTCGCCGCCCGAGATGACCTCGACGACCGGCAGGCCGAACGCGCGCGCGAACGCCCAGTCGCGGGCGTCGTGGCCCGGGACCGCCATGATCGCGCCCGTGCCGTACGTCGCGAGCACGTAGTCCGCGATCCACACCGGGACCTTCGCGCCCGTCGCCGGGTTCACCGCCCACGCGCCCGTGAACGCGCCGGTCTTCTCCTTCGCGTCGGCCATGCGGTCGCGGTCGCTCTTCCGGCCCGCCGCCTCGACGTAGGCCGAGACCGTCGCGCGCTGCGCGTCCGTCGTGATCCGCGCCACCAGCGGGTGCTCCGGCGCGAGCACGCAGAACGTCGCGCCGAACAAGGTGTCCGGCCGCGTCGTGAAGACCTTGAACTCGCCGGCCCCCTCCACCCGGAACACGACCTCCGCGCCGACGCTGCGCCCGATCCACTCGCGCTGCATCTGCTTCACGTTCTCGGGCCAGTCGATGCGGTCGAGGCCCTCGAGCAGCCGGTCCGCGTACGCCGTGATGCGCAGCATCCACTGCCGCATCGGCATCCGCACGACGGGGTGCCCGCCGCGCTCGCTCTTGCCGTCGATGACCTCCTCGTTCGCGAGGACGGTCCCGAGCGCCGGGCACCAGTTGACCGCCACCTCCGCCTGGTAGGCGAGGCCCCGCTCGAGCAGGCGCAGGAAGATCCACTGCGTCCACCGGTAGTACGCCGGGTCCGTCGTCGAGAGCTCGCGCGTCCAGTCGTACGACCCGCCGAGCAGCGTCAGCTGGCCCTTGAAGTTGCGCAGGTTCTCCTCGACCGCCTGCGACGGGTGGATCCTCTTCTCGATCGCGTACTGCTCGGCCGGCAGGCCGAACGCGTCCCAGCCCATGGGGTGCAGGACCTTGAAGCCCTTCATCCACGCGTAGCGCGCGATGACGTCGGCGATCGTGTAGTTGCTCGCGTGCCCGAGGTGGAGCCCGCTCCCCGACGGGTACGGGAACATCTCGAGGACGTACTTCTTGGGCCGCGGATCGTCGTCCTGCGGCGAGAAGACGCGGGCCTCGGCCCAGCGCTGCTGCCAGCGGGGCTCGATCTCTTTCGGCTCGTAACGCGGGCTCATGGGGCGGGACCCGAAGAAGGGGGGCGGAACGATGCGGGGAGGGGTGGGGGGCGCGGGGGGCGGGGAACCCCCCGGGGGCGCGGATCGTACTTCACGCCCTCGCGGGCGTCCCGCGCGGGGCGCAGGCCCGCCGTCGGTCGCGTCAGCGCCGCTCGAGCGCGGGGCCGCTCTCGAGCCGGCCGTCGGCGCCGACCGTGATCCACGCGACGGGTGCGAAAGTGTCCCCGTCGGCCGCGGACCGGAAACCGATCTCCCATGCGTCGGGCGGCAGATCGACGAACACGATCGCGTCGCGGTCCGGGCGGCCGGCCACGGTCGCCGCGAGGCCGGCGCCGCGGACGACGACCTCCGCGACCCGTCCGGGCGGGACGTCGGGGAGACTCGCGAGCGGCACGCGGACCTCGGACCTCCGGAGCCGCAGGCGCGCGGGCAGCGGACCCGCGGTGTCGAGGTGGGCCCACCCTTCCCCTTCGAGCCGCACCGTGACGACGCGCCGGCCGACGACGGGGCGAACGGCGAGGTCGCCGCCGACGAC
>JAEUHO010000094.1 GCA_016795345.1 Planctomycetia bacterium
ACCGCCTCCGCGGCGCGCGCGACGACGCGGTCGACGACCGCCTTCGGACGGCGCAGCCAGTCGGCCGACCACACGCGCTCGAGGCGCCAGCCCATCCGCGCGAGGACCTCGGGGCGCAGCCGGTCGCGGTCGCGCGTCGTCGCGCCGGTGCGGTACGCGTCGCCGTCGGACGCGAGGCCGAGCGCGTACGCGTCGGCCCGCCGCGGGTGCACGACGGCGAGGTCCACCGCGCCGGGCCCCTCGCCGACCGAGGCGTGCACCTCGAGCCCCCGCGCGCGCAGCGCCGCCGCCAGCGCGGTCTCGAAGCCGCCGGGGTGCGTGCGCTCCGCGCGCCGCGCGTCCTCCTCCGCGACCCCGCGCTCCGCGTACGCGAGGTACGCCTGCAGGGCGCGCACGCCCCGCGGGCTCGCGTCGGTGGCGCGGAGGTCGTCGGCGCGCAGCGTCGAGAACACCTCGACGCGCGTCCGGGCGCGCGTCACGAGCACGTTGAGGCGCCGCCAGCCGTCGGCGAGGTTCAGGGGCCCGAAGTTCATGGTGAGCCGGCCCGACGCGTCCGCGCCGTAGCCCACGGAGACGAACACGACGTCGCGTTCGTCGCCCTGGATCGTCTCGAGGTTCTTCACGAAGAACGGCTCGTCGCGGTCCGTCGCGAAGAACGCCTCCGCGGCCTTCGTCGGGTCGTCGCG
Organism: Planctomycetia bacterium; assembly: GCA_016795345.1. GTDB lineage: Bacteria > Planctomycetota > PLA2 > PLA2 > JAEUHO01 > JAEUHO01. The sequence goes on from JAEUHO010000094.1 coordinate 687, forward strand.
CCGCAGCCGCTCGACCTCGTCCTCGATGGCCCGCTGCTGCGCGACGCTCATGGCGCCGACGCCGAGGCTCGGGCCGGCCCCGCCCGCCGCGACGACCGCGCGGGCGTGCGCCATCACGGCCTCGGCGACCGCGCGGGCCTCCGTCGGGTCGTACTGGCCCGCGCCGCGGCGGTAGCCGCCGGGCGCGACGGGGCGGAGGTAGACGCCCGCCTCGTGCCGCCGCGCGCGGGGCGCCGGGAACGTGACGAGGCCGCCCTCGTAGAACTCGCGGTTGCTGAACGCGACGAGGCTCGGGTCGCGGCTGCGGTAGTGCCAGCGCAGCGGCGCCCGGTTCCGGTCCGGCAGCCGCGCCAGCGCGAGCGAGAGCACGCTCTCGAGCCGCCCCGCCGCCGCGGCGTCGTCCTCCGTCGCGAGGTCCTCGTCGCCGCCCTCGAGGCGCGAGAAGAAGCTGGTGGGCGGGAGCTGGCGCTCGTCGCCGAACAGCACCACCTGCCGCGCGCGCGCGACGGCCCCGAGGGCGTCGGCGGGCTCCACCTGGCTGGCCTCGTCGAAGACGACCACGTCGAACGCGACGGCGCCGGGCGCCAGGTGGTGCGCGACCGACAGCGGGCTCATGAGGAAACACGGCGTGACCGCCTGCACGACGTCGCCGGCGCGCTCGAGCAGCCGCCGGATCGGGAGGTGGCCCCGCTTGAGCCGCATCTGCGCCCGCAGCAGCCCCAGCTTGGTCGCGCGCGACGTGCCCGCGCCGACGTCGGGGCGTCGCGCGAGCAGGCGCTCGACCACGCGCGCGCGGTTGGCCAGCAGCCCCGCGCGGTCCGCGGCGCGGAAGCGCTCGACCACCGCCGCGTGGTCCTCGCCGCGGAACGCCGCCAGCGCCGGGTCGGCGGCCAGCCGGGCCTCGGCCACGCGGCGCAGCAGGAGGCGTTCGACGGCCGCGGCGAACCGTCCGCGCGCGGCGGCCCCGGTCTCCGTCTCCGACCACGCGGCGAACGACGCGAGGCCCGCCGCCTCGCAGCGCCGCACCGCCTCCACGTACGCGCACGCGTCGTCGAGCGCGTCGAGCTGTCCGCCGAGGGGCGCGTGCCGCGCGACGAGCGCGTCGAACGGGACCGCGCGCGCCGGCCCGCCGAACCACGCGGCGTCGGTCGTCGCGAGCGTCGCGACGAACCCCGCCGCCCACGCGTCGAGCGCGCCGAGGGCCGTGGCCGCCGCCTCCGCCGCGGCGCCGAGCGCGACGCGGGCCTCCGGCGCGGCGAGGGCCGCGACCGCGGGCG
>JAEUHO010000124.1 GCA_016795345.1 Planctomycetia bacterium
CGCGGCGGCGTCCGGGGCGCGGACGAGCGCGAGCAACGCGAGGCCCGTCGCGCCCACGTCGTGCCGGTCCACGCCCGTCGCGGCGCGCCACCGGCCGTCGGCGGCCTGCGCGGCGAGGAGCGCCGACGTCGTCGCGTCGAGCGTCGCGGCCCCGGTGGCGGGCGCGCCGCCGGGCCTCGCGTGCCGAAGGGCAGGCCGACGATGGCCGCCGCGAGGACCGCCGCCGCGGCCGCGCCGGCGAACGCGCCGCGGCGGCGGGCCCGCGTCGTCGCCGCGCGGGCGAGGTCGGCGGCCGCGAGGTCCTCCTCCCACGAGCCGAGGTCGGCGAACGCCTCGAGGCGGCCGATCACGTCGAGCTCGGCGTCGCGGCGCGCGCGACAGGCCGCGCACCCGAACACGTGGCGCGCGATCGCGCCGCGGGTCGCGTCGTCGCCCTCGCCGAGCACGAACGCCGTCAGGTCCGCGGGGGCGATGCAGGGGCCGCGGCCGTCGGGCGCGGCGTCAGGCGTCGGCGGGGGGGAGGTCCGCGTCACCTAGGAGCTCCCGCAGCTGCCGCACCGCGTGGTGCATCCGCGACTTGACGGTGCCGACCGGGATGCCGAGGAGCGCCGCGACGCGGTCGTACGGCAGGCCCCGCAGGACGCCCCACTCGACGACGTCGCGCAGGCGGCGGGGGAGGCGCGCCACGGCCGCGGCCAGGTCGAGGCGCTCGGTGTGGGCGGCGGCGGCGTCGGGCGCGACGGCGGCCGCTTCGTCGGCGAGGGCCTCGGGGGCGTTGTGGTCCCACCGCTTGCCGCGCCGCTTCTGGTCGAGGAAGGCGCGGCGCCCGAGCGTGAACAGGAACGCCGGGAACGGCACCTGCGGCTGATAGGCGTCGCGGTACCGGTAGACACGGAGCAGGGTCTCCTGGGCGCAGTCGTCCGCGCCGAAGGAGTCAGCGCCCAGGGACCGGAAGAAGTTCACGAGCCGGGGGCGCCACCGGTTCGTCAGCGTCTCGAAGGCCCCCGGGTCGCCCGTCCGCAGGGCGGCCATCAGGGCGAAGTCGTCCACCTCGGGGGCCGGCTCGGGCGCCGGGGCGGGAACCGGGGTGGGGGTGGGGGGCGAGCGCACGTGCGGTAGGTATACGGATCCGCGCCGCACGAGTTCACCGTTGCACGGGGCGGAAGTACCGGGGGGTGGCTTGCCGTAGATTCCGCGGCGTGGGCCCCGTCGTCACCCCGCCTCCCGCCGTCGCCATCCTCGTCGTCGCCGACCGCGCGCCCGACGGCGCCACGTCGCCGAGCCTCGCGGCGGTCCTCGACGCGGTCGGAAGCGCGGCGCGGGCCCGCGACGACGTCGAGGTCGTGCTCGTGGACGGCCGCGACGGCGCGGTCGCCCCCGCGCCGCCGCCGCCGGTCCGCGTCGTGGCCGCGCCCGGCGCGCACCGCGGCGCGCTCCGCAACGTCGCGCTCGCGCACAGCGTCGCGCCGCTCGTGTGGATGCTCGGCGACGACATCGTGCCGCACGAGGGCTGCCTCGCCGCCCACCTCGCCGCGCACGCGGCCGACGACCGCGGCGACCTCGTCGTCGTCGGCCCGTCCCTGTTCCCGCCGGCGCTGCGCGCCGACCCGTTCCGGCGCTGGCTCGAGGACGACGGCGCGTTGTTCGGCGCGTCGTTCACGCGGCCCGACCCGCGGCGCGACGGCTTCTTCTACGGCGCCAACACGTCGTTGCGGCGCGCGTTGCTCGCGCGCGCCGGCCCGTTCCGCGCGGACTTCGGCGGCCCGGTGCTCGACGACGACGAGATGGGCGGGCGGCTGCGTGCGCTCGGCGCGCGGATCGTCTTCGAGCCGGCCGCCGCCGGGTCGCACGAGCACCCGGTGACGTGGGAGGAGCGCCGCGCCGCCGTCCGCGGGCACGGCCGCGCGGCGGCGACCTTCGACGCGACGGCCGGCGGGTCGGTCCGTTGGCCCGTCGACCTCTCGCGCTCGCCGACGGGCCTCGCGTGGCGGGCGTGGGTCGCCGCGCTGCGGGCCCGTGTGCTCGGCGGCGAGGCGCGACGCGCCCACGCGTACCGGCGCCGGCTGCAAGCCGACTTCGCGGCGGGGTACCACGCGGCGCGACGTCGCCGAGGGAGGTGAGGCCCGGCGGCGGGTCGCCTGCCGGCGGGGGACCCCTGCGGAGGGGGATCCCTGCGGCGGGGGATCCGGTGGCGCGGGTACGCGAGGCCCGGCCGCCGGCGCGCGCCGTCAAGGGCTGTGAAGAATTCGCCTTCGCTCGGTTTTCGGGGCCCGAACCCCCCGAAAACCCGCTCGGCGTGCGGGCCCTACGGGCCCGCGCTTCGCGGCCGGGAAGGAACCTCCGGTTCCTTCCCAGCCGCTTAGCCGAGCTCGGGGGCCGGGGGCGCCGCGGGCGCGGCCGCGTCCCCGTCGGCGGGGGCGATCGAGCGCCAACCCAACGCCACGCCGAACAGCACCAGGACCGCGCCCGCGACGAACGGCGCGTACGACCAGCCGCCGGCCACCTTGAAGTCGTCGTAGAGCCAGCCGGCGAGGAACGGGCCCACCGCCCGCGCGAACGCGCCGAGCGACTGCGAGAGGCCCAGCGTCTGCCCCTGCATGTCGGCGGGCGTCCGCTTCGAGAGCAGCGACGGGATGCTCGGGTTGCTGACGCCCATCCCGACCGCCACGAGCGCGATCGCGGGGAGCAGCATGGGCCACACCGGCAGGATCCAGTAGAGCTGCATGCCGACCGCGATCGCGACCGGCCCGACGCGGAGCAGCTTCGGCTCGCCGAACCGCGCGGCGACGCGACGGAAGAGGAACCCCTGGGCGAACGCCATGCAGAGGCCGATGAACACGAAGACGAAGCCGACGGCCCGCTTGTCGAACCCGAACCGGTCGCGGAGCAGGAACGGCACCGCGAACTCGAGGTGCACGAACCCCGCGACGAGGAAGAAGAAGAGCAGCAGGATGCCGCCGACGGCCCGCGTGCGGAGCGCCGTGCCGAGGAACAGGATGGGGTGCGCCCGGCGCGTGGCCGCGCGCGACCGCACCTCGGGCGCGAGCGACTCGGGCAGCCGGAACAGCGCGATGACGAACGCCGTCGCCGAGAGCGCGGCGGCGACGGCGCCCGGCGCCCACACCGCCACCTCGGCGAGCAGCCCGCCGACCGCGGGACCGAACACGAACCCGAGGCCGAACGCCATCCCGAGCAGGCCCATGCCGCGCGCGCGGTTCTCGGGCGTCGTGACGTCGGCGACGTAGGCCTGGGCGACGGGGATGTTGGCGCCGAAGAAGCCGGCGAGCGCCCGCGCGACGAAAACGGTCGTGAGGTCCCGCGCGACCGCGAACAACGCGTACGACAACGCGCCGCCCGCGAGCGTGACAAGGAGCACGGGCCGGCGCCCGACGCGGTCCGAGAGCCGGCCCCACATCGGCGCGAACAGGAACTGCATGAAGGAGAACGTCGAGAGGACCAGGCCCGCGAGCAGACCCGTCGCCCCGAGGTCCTGGGCGTACATCGGCAGGAACGGGATCACGATCCCGAAGCCGAGCAGGTCCACGAAGACCGTGAGGAAGACGACGAGCAGGGGCGTCTTGCGCACGGGGCTCTCCGGGGGAGGCCGGATTCTATCGGGCGTCCGGCGGGCGCGGCGAACGGACCGAGTAGGCTCGGACGGGTCGCGAGGACCCTCGGCGGAGACCGGTCGTGAAGATCTACACGCGCACGGGCGACGACGGCACCACGGGCCTGTTCGGCGGCGGACGGGTGAGCAAGGCCGACCCGCGCGTGGACGCCTACGGGACGGTGGACGAGGCCAACGCGACCCTCGGCTTCGCGCGCGCAGCCGGGCTGCCCCCCGCCGTCGAGGCCGTGCTCGCCCGGGCCCAGTCGGCGTTGTTCGACGTCGGCGCGTCGCTCGCGAGCCCCTCGGCGAAGGGGGCCGCCGCCGCGGTGTCCGACGCCGACGTCGCGGCCCTCGAGGCCGCCATCGACGCGCTCGAGGCCGGGCTCGAGCCGCTCAAGACGTTCGTCCTGCCGGCGGGCAGCGAGGCCGCGGTGCGGCTCCACGTCGCGCGGACCGTCGTGCGGCGGGCCGAGCGCAACGTCGTCGCGCTGGCCGCGCGGGAGCCCGTGGACCCGGCCGTCGTGCGGTACCTGAACCGGCTGTCCGACCTCCTGTTCGTGCAGGCGCGGGCGGCGAACCGCGCCGCGGGCGTCCCCGACGTGCCGTGGGTCGCGCGGAAGGGCCGCTGACCGACGTGGCGGGGCGCCGTCCGGGCCGGTAGCCTTCCGGCATGCGCCGCGCGATCGTCAGCACCAAGGGCGTCGTGACGCGTCCGACGGACGACGCGTCGCTCGTCGAGGCCATGAAGGCCACCGAGAAGGTCCTCTGGCTCGACCTCTCGAGCCCGACCCCCGACGACCTGAAGCTGCTCCTCGACGGGTTCGGCTTCCACCCCCTGTCGGTCGAGGACCTGTCCCAGACCCACACGGCCGCCAAGCTCGACGAGTACGACCACTACGTGTTCCAGGTCGTGATGGTGCCGTTCCAGCAGGGCACCGACGAGATCGACCTCTTCGAGGTGGAGATCTTCTACCTGAAGGGCACGCTGGTCACGGTGCACGACCGGCCGTGGCGGCCCCTCGACGAGCTCTGGGAGGCCGTCGGCCGCGACCCGGCCCGCGAGCTGGGCAAGGGCGCGCAGGTCCTCTACCACAACCTCGTGGACCGCGCCGTGGACGCGTACTTCCCCATCCTCGACACGATCGACGAGCGCGTCGAGGGGCTCGAGCGGCAGGTGTTCGACGCGGGCACGCGGGGCGACATCCTCCCGGCGATCTTCCGCCTCCGGCGCTCCGTGCGGCAGCTCCTCCGCTCGGCCCGGAACCAGCGCGAGAGCGTGCAGCGCCTCGCCGTCGGCACCGTGCGGTCCCTCACGAAGGAGACCTGCTACCAGTTCCGCGACGTGCACGACCACCTGATCCAGCTGCACGACTCGCTCGACGACCACCGCGAGACGCTCTCCGGCCTGCGCGACACGTACCTCGGCGTCGTGAACAACCGCATGAGCGAGGTGATGAAGTCGCTCACGGTCTTCTCGGCGATCCTGCTCCCCCTGGCCTTCCTGACGGGGCTGTGGGGGATGAACGTCGGCGTGCCGTGGGAGGGCGACCCGAAGGGCTTCCTGTACGTGCTCGGGTTCTGCGGCCTCTCGACGGTCGGCGCCCTGCACTGGATGTGGCGCAAGGGCTACCTCAAGCGGATCCAGTGACGACGCCGCACCCCGCCCCTCCGCCGGGGCTCCCGGCGGACCTCGTCGCGCTCGGCGCCCGCGCGGGCGCGCGCGGCGGCCGCGTCGCCGTGGCGTCGTTCGGGCGTCCCGCGGAGGAGGCGCTCGCGGCCGTCGACGGCGCGGCGGCGGTGCCCCTCGCCGGGTTCGCCGTCCACGCGGTGACCGGCGCCGACGCGCGCGCGTTCCTCCACCGCATGCTCTCGCAGGACGTGCGGGGGATCGCGCCGGGCGACGGCCGGCCCGCGACGTTCCTCGACGTGCGCGGCCGCGTGCAGGGCGACCCGGTCGTCTGCGCGACCGCGACCGGGTTCCTGCTCGCCGAGGAGCCCGCGGCGGCCGCGCGCGCCGTGCCGGGCCTCGAGCGCTACGTGATCGCCGACGACGTCGGGTTCGCCGACGTCGGCGCGGCGCACGACGTCGTGGTGCTCCTCGGCGCCGCGGCGCCGGCGGTGGCCGCCGCCGCGGGGCCGGCGCTGCGCGCGGCGGGCGCGGCGGTCGCGTCGCTCGGCTGGCGGCGCGGCGAGGCGTCGATGGTCGTCGCGCCGGCGGCGGCGCGGGCCTTCGCGGCCCTCGTCGCCGCGGGCGCCGTCCCCGCCGGCGAGGACGCGCTCGACGCCGCGCGCGTGGCGGCCCTCGCGCCGTGGTTCGGCGCCGAGCTCGACGACCGCGTGCTGCCGACCGAGGCGGTCCACGACGCGGCGGTCTCGTTCACGAAGGGCTGCTACCTCGGTCAGGAGCCCGTCGTGATGGCCCGCCACCGCGGCCGCCCCCCGACCACGCTGGTCCGGCTCGTCGTGGACGGCGACGCCGTCCCGCCGCGCGACGCCGCGCTGGCGCACGGCGACCGTCGCGCGGGCCGGGTCACGACCGCGGCGGCCGCCGCCGGCCGCGTCCGCGCGCTGGCCCTCGTGCGGACCGACCTCGCGCGGGCCGGGGTCGCGTTCGCGCTCGAGGACGGCCGGGCCGCCGTCGTCGAGGCGGTCGCGACGTGACCGCGCCGGCGCCGACCCCGCCGCGGGCGCGGCCGGGCGTCCTCGTCGCGGCGACGCTCGCGTTGTTCCTCGTGTGGAGCCACACGTTCCTCGCCTTCGAGGTGCTCCTCGCGCCCCGTCGCGGCGACGCGCCCATGGGCTGGCTCGACCTGGTCGTGGCGCGCATGGTCCCGGTGGCGGTCGTCTGCGCCGTCTGGTGCTTCGGCGCGCGGCGCGCCGCCTCCGTCGCGATCCTGCGGCGCCATCCGGTCCGCCTCCTCGTCTGCGGGCTCATGTCGGTGCCGCTCTACAACGGCGTCCTCTACTTCGGCATCGGCCACCACGTGAGCGGGCCGGTCGCGTCGCTCCTGACGACGCTCTCGCCGCTCTATCTCGTCCTCCTCGCGCGGCTCTTCCTCGGGGAGCGGCTCACGGCGCGCAAGGGGACGGGCCTCGCGTTGGGCCTCGCGGGCGTCGTCGTGATCGCCCTCGCCCGGACGGCGGGGGCGCCCGCGTCGCCGGGCGCGGTGGCCCTCGTCGCCGCGGCCCCGCTGGCGTGGTCGGTCCACACCGCGCTCACGAAGCAGGTGGCCCACGAGCACGCGCCCGTCCTCTGGACCTACCTCGTGCTGGTCGTGGGCGCGCTCCCGCTCGTGCCGCTGCTGCCGTGGCACGGCGGCCCGGCCCTCCTGCGCCTCGACACGACGGGCGCCCTGCTCCTCGCCTACCTGGTCCTCTTCGCCACGGTGGGCGGCAACGCGGTCTGGACATGGCTGCTCAAGCACCTCCCGGCCGGCACCGTGGGCCTCACGATCTTCCTCAACCCGCCGCTCACGACGGCGGGGAAGTGGGTCCTCTCCCGCGTCCGGCCCGACGCGTTCGACTTCGCCATCACCCCGCAGGAGTGGGTGGGCGGGGCGCTGTCGTTGCTCGGCGTGGCCGTCGCGGTCGTCCGCCTCCCGCGCGCGCGGGCGTAAGGGGCCGTCGCGAGACCGGAGGGTCCGATCCGAGGCCGCGCGTCGGGGCGCGTGGGGGGCGCGGCGCCGCGCGGGCGGCGCGGGGTTGCGCGGGCCCGGCGTCC
>JAEUHO010000173.1 GCA_016795345.1 Planctomycetia bacterium
GACGGTTCCCCCCGCCGGGTCGCCGCCGCCCGCGGCCCCCGGCGTGCCCCCGCCGGCCGCGTCGCTGCCGCCGGCGACCGGCGAGGAGCGCCGGATCTCGCTGGTCGAGGCCCTGCGGTTGGGGGCCGCGCGCAACCTCGAGCTGCTCGCCGGCGCGTACGACCCGCGCATCGCCGACCGGGCGATCGACGCCGCCGACGGCGCGTTCGACACGCTGCTGACCGCCGGGTTCGAGGGCGGGCGGCGGGAGTCGCTGTCGAACCTGTCGTTCACCGGCACCGACGTGACGCAGGAGGACTTCGCCGGCGTGAACGTCGGCGTCGCGCGCCAGCTGCGCAACGGCGGCCGGCTGTCGGCCGTGTTCACGGCCGACCGGCTCCGGAGCAACTCCGCGGTCATCGAGCGCAACCCGTCGTGGACGAGCGGCATCGCCGTCGAGTACGCGCAGCCGCTGCTGCGCGGGGCCGGCGACGTCGCCATGGCCGACGTGCGCCGGGCCCGCAGCGCGTCGCGCGCCGCCGACCACGCGTTCGACGCGCTGACCGACAACGTGCTGCTGCAGATCGAGGCGACGTACTGGGAGCTCGCGTTCGCGCACGCCCAGCTGATCGCGCGCCGCAAGTCGGAGGAGGTCGCGGAGAACCTGCTGGCCGTGACGCAGACGCGCTACGACGCGCGGGTCGCGACCGTCCTCGACCTCGCGGACGCGCGCGCGGGCCTCGAGTCGCGGCGCGGCGACCGGCTGCTCGTCGAGGGGGCGCTGCGCAAGGCCGAGGACCTCCTCCGCGCCCTGGTGCTGCCCTTCGACGGCTCGACGGGCCCGGGCCCGCGGCTCGTCCCGACCGACGACCCGCGCGCCGTCCCCGCGTCCGACCGCCTCGACCCGCGCGACGTCGAGCGGTACGTCACGCAGGCCGTCCGCGGCCGCCCGGACCTGCTCGCCGCCCGCGCCGCGCTCGACGCGCGCGACGTCGACGTCGACGTCGCCCGCAGCGACCTGCTGCCGCAGCTCGACCTCGTCGCGCGGCTGGGGGTCGACGGCCTCGACCGTTCCTTCGGCGGCGCGTTCGAGGAGGCGTTCTCGGGCCAGGCCACGACGGGCACGCTCGGGCTGAACTTCAGCATGTACCTCGGCCGCCGCACGGCGCAGGCGCGCCTGTGCATCGCGCAGTGGTCGCGGAGCCAGGCCGCGGTGCGCGTGCGCGAGCAGGAGAACCGCACGGTCGTCGAGGTCCGCGCGGCGCTGCACGACCTCGCGACGGCGCAGGCGCGCCGCATCACCGCGGCCGGCGAGATCGCCGCGGCGCAGGAGGCCCTCGACGGCGAGGTGCGCAAGGAGCAGAACGGCGAGAGCACGCCGTTCCGGGTCCTCGAGAAGGAGGACACGGTGACGCAGGCCGTGACGCGCGAGAACCGGGCGTCCATGGACATCCGGATCGCCACCGCCCGGCTGTGGAAGTCCATCGGCATGCTGCGCGAGGCGCGCGGCATCGCGCGGCCCGCCGCGGCGGAGTGACGCCGCGCGGGCGCGGCCCGCGCGAGCGGCGGGCCGACGGCCCGCGGGCCGTCACTCCATGATCTGCGCGAAGTCCGGCGTCGCGCCCTCGGCGAAGACGACGTCGATCACCGCGAAGAAGTCGGCGCGCGTGGACATGGTCTGGATCTTCTCGCGGAGCCGCCGCGCGCCGGGGAAGCCGCGCAGGTAGAGGCTCGCGAACTTGCGCATCTGGAGCGACGCGGTGTGCTCGCCGCGGATCGCGGCGGTCTCGTCGAAGAACTCGGCGAGGACCTGGCGCCGCTCGGCCGCGGTGGGGGGCGGGCCGAGGCGGCCCTCGCGGAGCGCCCGCGCGCCCTGCGCGAAGATCCACGGGTCCCACAACGCCGCGCGGCCGATCATCACGCCGTCGACGCCGGTGTCGCGCACCATCTCGAGGACGTCGCGCGGCGTCACGACGTCGCCGTTCCCCAGCACCGGGATCCGGAGCGCCTCCTTCACGGCGCGGATCGCGTCGCGGCTCGCGCGCCCGGAGTACTGCTGCTCGCGCGTGCGGCCGTGCACCGCGACGGCGGCCGTGCCCTCGGCCTCGAGGGCCTTGGCCACGTCGATGCACTGCCGCGCGTCGTCCCAGCCCGCGCGGATCTTCACCGTGACCGGCACCTTCACGTGGCGCTTGATCCCCGCGACGATGGCGGCGGCGGCCCGCGGGTCCTTCATCAGCGCCGAACCGGCGCAGCGGTCGACGATCTTCCGGACGGGACAGCCCATGTTGACGTCGATCGCGTCGGCGCCGCGGTCCACCAGGATGGCGGCGGCGCGGCCCATCACCTCGGGGTCGGAGCCGGCGATCTGGACGATGCCGGGGCGTTCCTCGGGCGAGAGCGCCGCGATCTCGAGGGTGCGGTCGTGGCCGCGCACCACGCCCTCGGCCATGACCATCTCGGTCGCCGACAGGCCGCAGCCGAGGCGGCGCGCGATGCGCCGGAACGCGATGTTCGTGAACCCGGCCATGGGCGCCAGCACGAGGGGCGGGTCGACGACGAGGTCGCCGCCGAGCCGGATGGGCCCCGGGACGTGGTCGAGGCGCGGCATCTCCGCGGTGGCGGAGGGGTCGGGCGGCGGCGGGCGGAGCGCGGAGGGGTCCAAGCCCGTAGAATGTCCCACGGGCTCACGGATGCGCTAGGCTGGTGCTTCCCCTTCGACGCGCGGCCGGTGCGCGCGCGTCGGGGGCGGCGCCGAAGGCCGCCTCGGGCGGCGGTTCCGCCCGCCGGGCGGACCGCCGGGTGGCGGCGGGGCCCGGCACGGGGGATAGGACGCGTGCCCATGACCGACCTCGCCGCCGTCGCTCCGGTCCCCACGGCCCCCGCAGCGGCCCGTCGCCGGCCGGGCCTCGCGTCCCGGTGGGTCGCCTCCGCGCTCGCGGGCGTGCTGCTGGCGTCCTCCGCGGCCGACGTGCCGGCGGCCCCCGCCGGGCCGCCGACGGACCCGGAGCGCGTCGGGTACTGGATCGAGCGCATCCTGCGGGGCCCGGAGCCGAGCCGGCTCGCGCTCGCCGACTTCCACCAGGGCGTGCTCTCGGACGCGCAGGGGAACCTCGAGGCGCTCGCGGACGTGACCCTCGACCGCCTCGACGACCCGGTGCTGCGGCAACGCGTGCAGGCGAACCCGGACATCAACCCGTGGCACGGCCTGCTGGTCGTGATGGCGCGGATCGGCCCGCGTCGCCCCTCCGTGGCCCGCGCGTGGGCGCTGCCGGGGCTCGAGCACCCGGACCGCCAGATCCGCGAGCAGGCGCTGACCGCGGTCGTCGCGCTCGGGTCGCCGGCCGACGCGCCCGCCGTCCTCGCGTTGCTGCGGCGCGACGCCGCCGACCGCGTGATGGCGCCGGTCGCGATCACCGCCCTCG
>JAEUHO010000204.1 GCA_016795345.1 Planctomycetia bacterium
TCGAGCATGCTCTTCACGAGGCCGAGCCCGCGCGCGGCGGTGCGCTCGACCACGGCGAGGTCCTCCTCGACGGACGGGTCGCGGTTGTCCTGCCGCGCGCCCTGCACGCAGCCGACGATCCCGCCGAGGAGGTTGTTGAACTCGTGGGCGAGCCCGCCCGCGAGCGTGCCGAGCGAGGCCATCTTCGCCGCCTGCACCAGGCGGTCCTGCGTCGCGCGCAGCTCGTCGAGGGCGGCCGTGCGCTCGGCGAGCGTGCGCGCGAGGTCGGCGGTCTTGCGCGCGACCTCCGCCTCGAGGCCCGCCGTGGAGCGGCGCAGCGCGTCGCGCATGCCGTCCACGTCGCGGGCGAGGGCCCCCACCTCGTCGCGGCGCGCGACGGCCGCGCCGACGGGCGTCGCGAGGTCGCCGGCCGCCATGCGGGCGACGTCGGCCCGCAGGCGCGCGACCGGGCGCAGCACGAGCCACCACAACGCGAACGCGAGCAGCGCGCCGAGCCCCGCGAGCAGCAACGCGAGCCGCGTCGCGAGCCGGGCCCGGCGGTCGGCGGACGACGCCTCGGCCCGGGCGGCGTCCTCGCGGCGCAGCTCCTCGAGCACGCGCTCGATCCGGTCGGCGGCCCGCGCCTCCATCAGGTCGGTGACCGCCGCCACGCGCTCGCCGGTCTCGCGCGTGCGCGCGCGCACGCGGGCCGTCAGCGCCTGCCGCAACGCGTCGACGTCGACGCGGTCGGGGTGGGTCCGGTCGCGGTAGAGCGTCAGGGGCTCCACCTCGAGCCACTCCCGCGTCCGGCCGTCCACGTGCTCGACGACGTCGACGGTGAACGCGCCGCCGCTCCGGACGAGGTCGCGGGCGAGCGCCCGGAGGGCCTGCTCGGCCGCGACCTCCGCGCGATGGGCGTCGTCGAGCGCGGCCGCGCGGTCCTCGCCCGTGAGCTTCAGGACGACGCCGGCGCCGAGCACGAAGACGACCCCCGCCACGAGCAGCAGCGTCCGCGGGACGAGCGAGGCCCACCACGCGACGCGGCCCGCGGGCGGGATCATCGCGCGCCCCCGGCCGGCGCGGCCCCGGGCCGCGCGCGGCGCAGCCGGTCCACGCGCGCGAGGAACGGCAGCGGCGGGTCGAGCCCCTCGGCGCCCGCCGCCTCGAGGTCGACCCACACCTCCGTCGTGCGGAGCACCAGGCGGACCGGGTCGGCGCCCGGCGGCGCCGTCACCGCGCGCCGCGCGGCCTCGGCCGCGACGCGCCCGAGGAGCGCGGCGTCCGGCACGACGACGACCGCGGCGCCCTCGCCGAACCGGGCCCGGTCGAGGGAGACGAGGGGCACGCGGAGGCTGCGCGCCCGCGCGAGCAGCGCGGCGAACGGCTCGCGGGTCTCCCCGGCGTCGAGCGGCAGGTCGAAGATGACGTCCGGCGGCACCGACGCGTCGGTGGACCAGCGCACCCCCGTCGGGGCCTCGGCCCGCGCGAGGAGCGCGAGCACGTCGGCGGGGACCTTCGACCAGGGCAGGAGGACGGTC
>JAEUHO010000221.1 GCA_016795345.1 Planctomycetia bacterium
CGGATCCAGCGCACCCCGTGACGCTACGCCGCCCGCGACCCGGCGACTCCTTCGTCACTCCACCGTACGCCCAACGTCGGCTCGCACAGCGACGGATCGGCCGTCACGAGGTCGAGGCGGTGATCCGTGATCCACTCACCCTCGAGCCGAGCCGTCATCACCCGGAGCAGTGGGTGTTGACGCGAACGGTCCTCGGGCGGAGACTGCACGTCGTCGTGGCACCCGAGCTCGTCGAGTGGGTGGTCGTTGCCGCCTGGGAGACGTAGCGATGCCGCGAATCTCCGCGATGACGACCCCGCATGATGCCGGCGCTGCAGGACTGGCGCTCGAGTTCGATGGCACGGGCTCGGCGCTCTACGTACGCGTCTCATCGGACGCCGTCGAGCGAACGGAGTCGATCGGCGACGACATCCTCGTCGACTTCGGCGAAGGAGCCGCGATCGTCGGGTTCGAGATCGTCGGCCTGACGGGCGCCCGCCTCGCGAGCGTGTTGGCGCGCCTGCGGTCGGAGTACGCCCGTCGCGTGCCGGCGCTCGAGCAACTCGCATTGTTCGGCTTCCCTGACGTTCCGACCGCCGCCGGGGCGTGATCGGTCAGGCCGACCGCTCGCGACGTGTCCGCCGACCGCGAGCCGTGGGGCGATGCCCCCGGTGGCGCGTCGGACGAGGGACGTCGGCGCCCGGGGGGGAGAAGTCGCGCATTGCCGAGCCCTCTGCGCGCCGCTACGCTCGCGCCGGGGTCGGGCACGCGCGGATGCGTCCCGGCAAACTCGGAGCGGCGGCGGGCGCCACGCCGCCCGGGTGAGTCCGGCGCCGAGTCTGGGGGATTCCATGCGCGCTGCCGCGATCGCCGCCGGTTTCACGCTCGTGTTGGCTGGGTGCGGGGACAGCAGCGGCGGATCGCCCGCCGCGACGCCCGCAGCCTCCGGCAAGGATCCGTCGAAGATGCTGACGGCCCCGGAGATCCAGGAGGCCCTCCGGCGGAGCGGCCGGAACCCGGAAGAGATGGCTCGCGCGATGGAGGCGGAACTGAAGGCCCGTCTCGGCTCCGACTATCTGGCCTCGGCGAACAAGGCGAAGGAGATGGCCGAGCGCCCGCTCACGGCCGCCGACGTCGAGCGCTACATCGAGCTCGCGCCGCTGCTGCAGCCGATCCGGACGGACCAAGCCGCGTCCGAGAAGCTGCTCACGGCCCACGGCACGAGCCAACTTGAGCACGCGGTGCTCGTCGGGCGGATCATCGCGGCGCGGATGATGCTGCGCATCGGCAAGGAGCCGGACGACGAGAAGATGAAGCAGACCCTGGAACTCGTGCGGCCCTACGCGGACCGCATCGACGCGGCCACGAGGGCCCGCTGACCGGACCCCTCGACCGGAACGTGCGGCGGGGGCTACGACCCCTTTGTTCCAAGACGGGAGAGGGCCGCGGAGGAGACGGCGGAAGGGGGCAGCGTCAGCATGCACGGGTGGCCGATCGGGCACGCGCGGAGATGGCAGCCCAGGCAGGTGAGGTCCTCGCGGCGCACGACCGAGACGAGGGCCTCGTCGCCCCGCGTCCAGCCGGGGTCGGTCGGACCGAGGATCGCCACGACGGGCGTCCCGAGCGCCACCGCGACGTGACGCGGGCCCGCGTCCGGCCCGATCAGGAGCGCCGCGCCCTTCAACAACGCCTTCGCCTCCGGCCAGCGGGCCACGTCGGCGTGCGTCGCCACGCACGGCGCCCCGATCGCCTCCGCCGTCGCCCGCGCGAGGTCCTCCTCGCCCGGCGCGCACAACACCATCGGCAACAACCCCGTCTTCGCGCGCACCTGCCGCGCCGCCTCCCCCAACAACGCCGGCGGATACACCTTCGACGGCCCGAACGCCGCGCCCGGGCTCACGACGAAGTACCCGCCGTGCACCCGCTCGCGCGCGAGCCGCGCCCGCGCCTTCGCCTCGCCCTCCGCCGAAACCACGAGCCGCGGCCCGAGCCCGTCCGCCACCGCCCCGAACGTCGCCGCCAGCCGGTGGAACCGCACCGTCATCGGCTCCGCCAGCCGCCGCCCGTCGGCCCCGCGCGGCGGCTCGACGCGATGCGTCAGGAACCCGCCGCGCCCGTGCCGCGCGTACCCCACCCGCACCTTCGCCTTCGACGCCCCCGCCGCCAGCCCCGCGCCGAACGAGTCCTTCAGCAGCAGCACCGCGTCGGCCCCCATCGCCCGCCACGCCCGCCCGAGCCGCACCGGCGCGAGCCACCCCCGCGCGTTCGCGCCCTCGATCGGGAACACCTCGTCGCGCTCCGTCAGCCCGTCGAGCAACGCGAGCCCCGACGGCTTCCCCGCCCACACGATCCGCGTGGTCGGCAGGGCCCGCCGCAGCGCGCGCAGCGTCGGCGTCGCCATCACGACGTCGCCCGCCGGGTTCGGCAGCCGCACCACCAACAACGCCGGCGCCGGCACGACCGCGGCCCCCGCCGCCACGCCGGCTCCCGCCGCCGCGAGGATCGACCCCACCCCCGAGGCCACCGGGACCGCGGCCCCCGTCCCGGGACCGCGAGGCCCGTCCGCCGTCATGCCCGGCCCGTCGGCGACCGGGCCTCGCGGTCCCGGGAGGGGATCGTTCACGTCAGCGCTCCCGTCACGTGCTCGACGACCCGCGACGACCACGCCGCGACCGACCACCGCGCGCGCACGTCGTCGCGCCCCGCGGCGCCGAGCCGCCGGCGCAGCGCGTCGTCCTTGAGCAGCCGCCGCACGCCCTCGACGAACGCCTCGCGCGTCGGCGCGACGTACCCCGTGAGCCCGTCCTTCACCTGCTCCGGCTGGACGCCGACGGCGCTGACGACGACGGGGCGGCCGCGGGCGAGCATCTGCAGCACCTTGAGGCCGCACTTGCCCCGCGTCCAGGGGTCGTCGGGGAGCGGCGCGACGCCGACGTGCATGCCGTCGATGGCCGCGGCCTCGCCCTCGAGGCTCCACCGGATCGCCTCGACGGGGATGCCGGGCGGCATCGTCGGGGTCGCGTCGGCGATGATGCGGAGGCGGAACGGGTTGCCCATGGCGACGACGGCGGCCAATTCGACCGTCGCGGCCTCGACGTAGGGCAGCGTCGCGCGCGAGCCGATCCAGCCGAGCACGTGCGGCGGGACCGGCGGCTCGGGCGCGGGCGGCCCGTCGGGCACGTCGACGACCGTCGGCAGCACGGTCGCGCGACGGCCCGCCGCGGCGGCGAGGCCCGCGAGGTACGGGTTGCCGCAGGAGACGGCGTCGGCGGCGGCGACGATCGCGCGGAAGCGGTCGCCGCGGGTGCCCGACGGCGTCGCGCCGTGCTGCGTGTCGCGGAACGGCAGCGCGTCGTCGAAGTCGAAGAGCAGCCGGCGGACGCGGGCCCGCAGCCGCTCGACGTCGACCACGGTCAACAGGCGCGAGAGCACGAGCGCCTGCCCGGCCTCCTGCGCGCGCGCGAGCACGCGCCGGCGCGCGAGCCACGACTTCACCCACGCGTGCACCTCGAGGGTCACGCCTGCGCGCGCGAGCGCGGGCGCGAAGGCCATCGCGCGGTGGCGCACGACCGCGCCCGTCGGCTCCGCGACGATCACGACCAGCGTGCGGCCGTGGCTCATCGCGCCCCCGCGGCGAGCGACGGGTCGGCCGGCGGGCCTTCGTCGTCGGCCTCGCGCACCGCCGCCTTGCGCGGGGCGTCGGGGCCCAGGCACACGTCGATCACCTGGTCGAGGCGCGTCGAGAGCCGCGTCTTGCGCGCCTGGTAGCGGGCGTCCTCCGCGGTGACGCGGCGCAGGTCGGGGTCGGCGAGCACCCCGATCGCCCGGGCCACGGCCTCCGGGTCGCCGGGGCGCTCGATCGCGATCCCGCCCCGCAGGCCGAAGAGCTCGCTCGCGCCGTTGCGCTGCGTCGTGACGACGGGCACCCCCATCGCGAGCGCCTCGAGGCAGGTCAGCGAGCACGGGTCGAACCACGTCGGCTGCACGAGCACGTCGGCGGCGGCGTAGAGCGGCCGCGGGTCGTCGACGGGGCCCGCGAGATGGACGCGGTCGGCGACCCCCGCGCGCGCGACCGCGCGGCGGAGCGCCGCGTCGGCGCGCCGGCCCGCGAGCACCAGGTGGAACGCGGGCGCGAGCGCGCGCACCTCGGGCCGCGCCGTCGCCGCGAGCAGCGTCGCGAGGCCCTTGAGCCACGGGTCGTGCGCGAGCAGGAGGCCGACGTAGGCGTCGGCGGGCACGCCGAGGGTCGCGCGCGTCGCGGCGCGCGCCGCCGCGCCCGCGGGCCCGGTCGCGGGCTTGAAGTGATCGACGTCCACCCCGTTCGGGACCACGGTGACGCGCCCGCGCGCCGCGGGGTAGACCGACGCGATCCGCATCGCGAGGGTCCGCGAGACCGCCACGACGCGCGGTCCGTCGGCGCGGGACAGCAAGGCCCGCTCGGCCTCGAGGAAGAACGCGCGCTTCTTCGACCACCGCGCCGCGAGGCGGGCGAAGAAGCCCGCGCCGCCGCGCGACGCGTCGCGCGCCGCCCACGCGTCGGCGACGAGGCCGCCGTGGGGCAGGTAGACGTCGCACGCGAGCGCGTGGCGGACCGCGAACACGACCGTGCACCCGGCGTCGCGCAGCGCGCGCTCGCCCGCGACCGCGAGGTGGCGGTCGCGCGCCGGTCGCGCGCGGGGCACCGTCCCGAGCGGCACCGACGCGACGCCCGGCGGCGGCGCGCCCTCGAGGTGGGCCACGCGCACCTCGTGCCCGCGCTCGAGCACGCGGCGGATCAACGCGTCGGTGTGCGCCTCGGCGCCGCCGGCGGTCGGGCCCAACCGGTCGAGGAGCACGCCGAGCCTCATGGAGTCGATCCTACGCTTTCGCCCGGCCCATGCACGAGGGGACGAGGTTGGGGCCGCGGCTGCAACCCGGGCGTTCCGCAGGGCCACCGGCGGACACGAACGCATGCGCCACGGCGCGGAGGCTCCTCGGCGGGGTGCAGGAACACGCCCTCGTCGCCGCCGCGCCGCGCCCGGGTCGCATCCATCGGCCCCCACCGGCCGATGGGGATCGTTCAGCCCCTGTCGCGGCTCATCCCTCGTGCATGGACCGGGCTGGGCCGGGCGGCCGCGCCGACCGGGGTCCGCGGGACGTGCGCCCGGATCTCCTCGACCTTCTTCGAGACCCGCCGCAGCAGGTTCCCGAGCAGCATCCGCACGGGGAACCGGCGCGCCCGCAGGTAGTGGACGACGAGCCGCGCGCGGTAGGTGAGGTCGACGGTCCCCTCGGGAATCGAGGCCTCGACGGCCGCGAGATCCTTCACGATCGCGCGGGGCAGCACCCCCACGTGCCGCTGCAAACGCTCGACGTCGATGATCGTCACGCCGGGCCGCGCGCCCGTCGGATCCACGAACACGTGGTTGAGGTAGAGGTCGCGGTGGTGGACGCGGGCCTCGTGCATGGCCGCCGCCGCCTCGGCGAGGGCCTTGAAGGCCCCGTCGATGGCCGCCGGCGCGAGCGCGCCCTCGCGGAGGAGGTCGTCCATGGGTCGCGCGGGCGCGAGGTCGCGGGTGCCGCAGAGCGCGCCGACGCCGCGGGCGGCGCCCCAGAACGCGAGCGTCGCCGTCGGGACGCCGATGCCCTGCAGGAACTCGATGGCGACCGCCTCGCGCGACACCTTCGCGCGTTTGGTCAGCTTGACGTGGTAGACGTCGGCCCCCGCGCGCAGGACGTGGTTGCTGCGATCCCGGAGGTCGCGCACGCACTCGCTGCGCGCGAGCACGTCGCGCACCGACCGCACGCCGGCCGCGGCGAGCGCCGCGGTCGTCGCCTCGTCGGCGTGGAGGACGTCGTCGTCCTTCACGGGGCGCCCCCCTCGGCGGCGAGCGCGCGGAACGTGCCGCGGTCCTTCACCTTCTCGATGCGCTTCCCGATCGCGTCGCGCCACGCGCGCGATTCCGAGAGCGAGCCGCCGAGGTACGCGCGCAGGACCGCCAGCCGGAACCGGGCCGTCGTGAACGGCCGCAGCGAGAGCGCCAGCGCCGCGAGCCCGGGCGCCGCGTCTTTGGGCGTCACGCGCACGCGCGCGCGGTCGAGCCGCGCGAGGTCGAGGAACGTGAGCGCCGCGGGCCCGCCGGCCGGGCTGCCGTCCACCACGAGATGGTGCGCGAGCAGGTCCGGGTGCAGGAACCGCGCGGTGTGCAGCGCGCGCACGGCCACGCCGAGCCCACGGGCCCACGCGGCGCGGTCGCGCGCGCCCGCGGCCGGCATCCGCGCGCGCAGGAAGGCGTCGAGGGGCGTGCCGCGCGCCTCCTTCGTCACGAGGGCGCGCGCCTTGCGCCCGTCGGGCCCCTTGCCCTCGAGGGCGAGCCACGGCTCGGGCGCGCGCAGGCCCGCCGCGCGCAGCGCGAGGTGGTGGCGGAACTCGTCGAGCGCGCCGGGCCCGCGCCGGGCCTCGGGCTCGACCTTCGCGTAGACGACCTCGCCCGAGACCTCGATCCGCCGCACCGTCCGCGTCGCGTGGCGCAGGACGACGGTGCCCTGCGTGCCCGCGAGCAGCGACGGGAGGTCGCCGAGCCCGTGGGCCGCCAGGAACCGGGCCTTCCCGCGCAACGCGAGGCCCGCCGCGCCGCCGATCGCGACCGACTCCACGCGGTCGAGCGCGACCACGGGCGCGCCGAGCCGCGCGACGAGGTCGCTCGTCGCGTGGCCCTTCGCGTCGCCGACGTAGGCCGTGGCGATCCCGAGGGCGCGGTTCGTCGCGGCCTCGGGCAGCGTCGCGTCGGCGTAGTCGCGGCCCTTCGCGTGGACGTCGGGCCGCACGGCGCGCAGCAGGCGGTCCACCGTGCGGTCCGCGAACACGACGACGTAGTCGACGCCCGCGACGGCGGCGATCAACTCGGCGCGTTCGGCGGCGGGGACGAGCGGCCGGCCGGGCCCCTTGCTCGCGCGCACCGACGCGTCGTCGTTCACGCCGACGACGAGGACGTCGCCGAGCGTCGCGGCCTCGGTCAACATGCGCACGTGGCCGACGTGGAGGAGGTCGAAGCCGCCGTTCGTGAACACGACCCGCGCGCCCGCGGCGCGGCGCGCGGCGAGCGCCTCGAGCAGCGCCGCCTCGGCGACCACCTGCCCGCGGGCCGCCTTCATCGCGGGCCCGCGTCGCCGGGAAGGCCGAGCGGCCGGAACCGCGCGCGCACCTTCGCGGGCAGGTCGTCCACGAAGCACCCGAGGGACGGGACGTACCCGACGAGGTCGCAGAGGCGCAGGAGCGCCATCTCGGTCTTCATGTCGGGGACGTCGCCGCGCCGGCAGGCCGCGATGGCCTCCTCGACGGGCAGCACCAGCACCTGCGTGCCGTGCTCCATCGCCGAGCCGTCGCCCTCCGGCGCGCGGCGCGCGTCGAGGTCGGCGCGGGCGGCCCGGAAGTGCACCTTCTCGTCGGTGACGCCCGGGCTCGGGAACGACTCGGCGCCGAGCGCCTCGACGGCCGCGAGCGGCACCTTCACGCCCGCCTCCTCGAGGGCCTCGGCGGCCGCGCGGCGCGCGACGCCGTGGCGGCCGGTGTCGTCGGGCTCGAGCATCCCCGCGACCATCTCGACGAGGCGGCCGTAGGGCCGCGCGTCGGGCTGCGTGAGCGGGAGGTGGCGGCGCAGGAAGACCGGCGGCCGCACGCCCGTCTTGAGCAGCACGCGCAGGCCGCGCTTCGCGGCGCGCGCCGGCCGCCGGGCCTTGCGTCCCCCGCGCGGGGTCGCGTCCCCCGTGAGCTCGTAGAGCAGGAGCGCCACGGCGTCGGTGCGCACGCGCGAGAGGATGTCGCACGGGTAGGGCGCCGACGTGGTGCCGTCCCGGAACTTCGTCCGCACGACCAGACGGCGGACCTTGAGGAAGCCCTGGTCGGCGAGGCTGCCCTTCGTGCGGTCCTCGACGACCTCGACGTCGGCGACGTCGTCGCGGAACAGCGGGTCGCCGTCCACCGGGTGGGCCGCGGCGGACGACCGCGGCGAACGACGGCCGCGCGGGCTCACAGGAACCAGTCGCCGCCCTCGGGGACGGCGTCCGCGCGGTCGAGGCCCTGGCCCTCGATGGCCTCCTCGAGCCACCAGTTGGTGTCGTGGTAGAGGCACGTCACCTCGCGGCACTCGACGCTGGCGTCGAACCGCTCGAGGATGCCGGCGGTGCCGGCGGCGGTCGTATGGCACGAGGCGGGCGACGCGTACGCGTCCTTCTCGCCGATGCGGGCCTTCGGGACGCCGCGGTGCGCGGGGCAGTTGTAGAGGCCCAGCGGCGTCAGCACCTGGCGCAGGGCCTGCATGTGGCACATGCGCGGCTGCTGCGTCCAGGCCTGCCAGGCACCCGACTCGAGCATCTTGAGGTTGGCGCTCTCGAGCACCTTGAACGACGGCGACGCGAACGCCTTCGCCTCGTCGAGCCGCGCGCGGATGCGCGCCACGACGGCGGCGGTCTCGGCCTCGGCCTGCGCCGGGTCCATCACCTCGGCGCCGTCCTCGCGGCGCGTGAGGAACGGCTTGAACGAGATGTAGTCGAAGCCGGCGTCGCGGGCGCGGCGGGCCGCCAGCGGGATCTCGTCGAGGTTCTCGACGATCTTGTCGTCGGCGCCGCGCGAGGTCGCGCCCTTCCACGTGATGATGTAGGAGAAGCCGAGGCGGGGCGCGGGGTTCGCGGCCTTGATGCGCGTGATGCCCGCGCAGATGTGGTCGAGGGTGACGGGCTTCTTCGGCTTGTGCATCGCCTGGAACGTGGCGTCGGTGCCCGCGTCGAGGGACAGGCGGACCCAGTCGCCCGCGTCGAAGCGCTCGGCGGCCTCGAGGATCTTCTCGTTGCGGCTGCCGTTGCTGACGACGGCGACCGCGAGGCCGAGGTCCTTGAGGTAGCGGGCGAAGCCGGCGAAGCCCGGGTAGACCGTCGGCTCGCCGCCGCCGATCAGGATCACGCTCTTGAGGCCGCGCGCGGCCATCTCCTTGAGCGAGGCGCGCAGCGCCTGCTCCTCGTACGCGATCCCGCTGTTCAGGATCTCGAGGTCGATGCAGTGGTCGCAGGCGTAGTTGCAGGCGGTGGTGAGGTCGAGGTTGATCGACAGCGGCGACCAGTCGGGCATGGCGGGCCCGGCCTCGCCGCGCGCCTTCGCGGCGCGCACCTGGCGCTGCCACGCGACGTAGTCGACGACGCGGCCGTACAACGAGGGCTGACGGAGCTTCCTCGAGAAGTCGTGGACGGCCTCTCGCGGCGCCGGCGTGCTCATATCCTCTGGAGGCTAATCGGACCCGGGGGCGGGGGCAAACCCGCCCCGGCCGCCGAAGACCGCGCCGACGGCCTCGGCCACCTGACGGAGGTGGACGAGCCCCGGCACCGCGAACCCCTCCGCCGGGAACGGCGGCCCGCGCCGCACGCGGGCGACGAAGTCCTTCACCACGGCCTCGACGGGGTCGGGCAGCGGCACCGACCGGTCGCCCGAGGCCGTGGCGAGCGCCATCCGGTACCCGGGCTCCGTGATCGTCCGGTGGGCGACGGCGCCGTCGAACCCGAACGAGAACGGCCGCGGACGGGCCGCCGTTTGCACCAGCCGCACGAGGCACGCGACGTCGCGGCCGGGGTGGGTGAAGGCCACCTCGAAGGCGTCGGGGGTGCCGGCGACCCGCAGGTCGCGCAGGCCCGGCGTCGCGGCCGGGTAGAGGTGGTCGAGCACCGACAGCGGGTGCGGCATCGCCACGGGCACCGCGTCCGCCCCCCCCACCGAGGGGGCGAGCGACATCTCGCAACGCGAGGCCCGGCGCGGCGCGACGTCCGGGAACAGCCGCATGTAGGTCGAGAGCGCGTGGCGCCACTGCGCGTTCGTGACCAGGCAGAGGTCGCGCGCCGCGAACGCCGCCACGAGCGCCGTGCCGCGGGCCACCCAGTCGCCCGGGCCGAACACGAGGGGCTTCTCGACCAGCGCGTGCAGGCCCGCGTCGAGCGCGAGGTCGAGGAGCGCCCCGTGGGTCGGGGTCGGCGACGCGATCACGAGCGCGTCGAGGGCCTCGTGCTCGACCATCGCCACGGCGCTCGCGTACGGCGTGGCCGCGATCCCGTACCGCTCGGCCAGCTCCTTCGCGGCGACGGCCGCCCCGTCGAGGGCGGTCCCGGCCACGGCGACGACCTTGCACCCCGTCGCCTGCACGTGCCCCGCGAGGAACGCGCCCGTGCCCTCCCGCACGCGCCGGGCCCCCACCACCCCCACGCGGAACGCGCGGAGCGACACGTCAGCGCCCCGCCGCCGCGGCCGCGAGGACGGGCGGCAGGAGCGGCGCGCCCGGACGGTCCGGCAGCGGCTGCCCCTCGCGGCGGAGGATCCAGATCGCCGCCTCGCGCAGGTCGCGGGCCACGAAGTCCGGGTCGAGCGGCCCCCCCGTCGGCGCGCCGGCCGGGAGCGGCCACTTGTCGCGCCCGGCGGCCAGGAGGATCGCCGTCGTGCCCGCCCGCCGCCCCGCCACGACGTCGCGTTCGCCGTCGCCCAACGAGTACGACCGCGTGAGGTCGAGCCCGTGGTCGCGCGCGGCGCGGAGCCACATCCCCGGCGACGGCTTGCGGTCCTCGTGGTCCGTCGAGAACGGCGCGACGGTGCCCTCGGGGTGGAACGGGCAGTAGTACGTCGCGAGCAGGCGCACGCCCTCGGCCGCGAGCAGCTCGTCGAGCCGGTGCGCGACCCGCTCGTACTGCGCGACCGTGTACTTTCCGCGCGCGATGCCCGACTGGTTCGTGCACACGACCAGCGCGAACCCCGCCGCCGCCAGCGCCCGCAGCGTGTCGGCGACCTCGGGGAACAGGACGACGCCGCCGGGGTCGCCGAGGTAGCCCGGGTCGTGGATCAGCGTGCCGTCGCGATCGAGGAAGATCGCGCGGCGGGACGCGGCGGACGGGACGGGCGCGGGCTCGCTCACCGGGGTAGGGAACCACGGCGGCCGGGCGGCGGCACGGACCGTCGGGGGACGGTCGGGGGTCCGGGCACGCGAGGCCCGGCGGCCGCCGCGGTCCTGGGCACGCGAGGCCCGGCGGCCGCCGCCGTCAGTAGCCGTACCGGTCGTGTTCCGGGGTCGGCGTCAGGATGCCGCCGGCGATCGCGCCGCCCGCCACGACGGCGAGGGCGAGGAGCGCCGCGAGCGCCGCCGTCACGAGGCGCGGCCAGCGCGGCGGGACGAGCAGCCCCGCGAGCGGCGCCGCGGGCACGAGCAAGGCCGTCGCGACGGGCCAGAGGACTTGCGTGTGCCAGCGGCTCACGATGTTGAGGTAGGTGAGGCCCGCGAGCGACAGCGGGACGATCACGAGGGCGAGGGCTCCGGCGACGACGCGGGGGAGGTGGAACGGCCGCGTCGGGGGCACGGGCGCCGCGGCGGCGCCGACGACCGCCGAGAGGATGGCCGCCGTCTGGCCCATGCGGGCGACGTGGCCGACGTGGACGTAGACGAGGCCGCCCGCGGCGAGCGCGACGATGGTCGCGACCGCGGTCGCGTGGCGGCGGCCCGGGTCGCGGGGGTCGGCGAGCGCGGCCCAGACGGCGGCGGAGAGCACCGCCGAGGCGCCGACCCGGAGGGCGACCTCGGGGCCCGACAGGCGCTCCGCGACGGGCTCGAGGATCAGCCACGCCGCGCCGGCGCCGACGGCGAGGCGCAGGCCCCATCGCGCGACGACCGGCAGCCGGCCGTCGAGGAGCCCGAGCAGGAGGCCCGCGGGGGCGAACCACACCACCCACAGGAACGACGAGTCGCTCGGCGCGAGCGGGAGGGAGGGCCGCAGGGCCGGTTCGCCGAACCACGCGGCGAGCCCGAACACCGCGACGATCCCCGAGGCGAGGACCACGTCGGCGGTCCTGGCGGCGAGCGGGCCTCGCGTCGCGAGGCGCGCGGCCGCGAACCGGACGACGAGCACGGCCGAAGCCGGCACGACGATCAGCCAGAGGAGCTCGGTCGGGGTCGGCATCGTCGTCCCGCGGGGGGGAAGGGTGCGAGCGCGGAAGCGGACGGACGCGAACGGAGGGACGACCGCGCCGGCCGAGGGGCCGGCGCGGTCGTCGGAGGAAGGCCTACTTGCGCATCGCCTCGATGGCGATCGTGAGGCGGACGTCGTCGCCGAGCGCGCCGGCGCCGTAGGTCATGCCGTAGTCGGAGCGCTTGATCTGCAGGACGCCCTCGAAGCCGATGAGCGCCTCGCCGCCGCGGCCCTTGCCCTCGCCCGTCTTCTCCATCGTGACCGTCACGTCCTTCGTGACGCCGTGGAGCGAGAGCTTGCCCGCGATCTCGAGCGTGTTGCCGTTCGCCTTGACCGACGTGCTCGAGAAGGTGATCTCGGGGTACTTCGCCGCGTCGAAGATGTCCGGGCTGCGCAGGTGGTTGTCGCGGTCGGTGTTGCCGGTGTCCACGCTGGCCGTGGCGACCTTGATGCTCACGGACGAGGCGGAGGGGTTCGCCGCGTCCCACGTGATGCTGCCCTCGATGCCGTTGAAGCGGCCGTACGAGTAGCCCGCGCCCATGTGCTGGATGCGGAAGATCACGGTGGAGTGGACCGCGTCCACGTCGAACTTCTGGGGCGCGGCCTGGGCGAGCGAACCGAACGAGGCGACGGCGACCGCGAGCGCAGCGAGGGACGCGAGACGGAACTTCATCGGAGTCTCCAAGGGGGGGGATGCCGGGTTACCGCACCCGACAAGGCGCGGTGGGAATACCAGACGCTTCAGGGTTGAAGCATTCCGGAAGCGACCCACCCCCGGTCACCCCGACGTAACCACCCCCGGCGCGGGGGAGGGCGTGCCGGCGCCGTCCGCGACGGACGCGGCGGCGGGGTCAGCCGCGGCCGCGACGGAGGATCGCGGTGGTGCTGCGGCCCGGGAGGAGCGGCGCGAGGACGACGGAGCCGCCGTACGACGTCACGACGTCGGCGCCGACGACGCCCTTGTCCTTCCAGTCCTCGCCCTTCACGAGCACGTCCGGGCGGACCTCGGTGATGAGCGTGTACGGGTCGTCCTCGTGGAAGACGACGACGTGGTCCACGGCGGCGAGGCCCGAGAGCACCTCGGCGCGGTCGCCGGCCGGGTTCACCGGGCGGCCCTCGCCCTTCAGCCGCGTGACGCTCTCGTCGGCGTTCAGCCCGACGATGAGCACGTCGCCCTGGGAGCGGGCGAAGCCGAGGTAGCGGACGTGGCCCGCGTGGAGCACGTCGAAGCAGCCGTTCGTGAAGACGATGCGGCGGCCCGCCTCGCGCAGGCGGCGGGCGAGCGCCGCGACCTTCGGGCGGTCCACGACCTTCGTGCCGGGCGCGGGGACGTGCTCCGAGAGGCGCGCGGCGATCTCCTCGCGCGCGATCGGCACCGCCCCCACCTTCTCGACCTCGAGGCCCGCCGCGACGTTCGCGAGCGCGGCCGCCTCGGGCGGCGTCGCGCCGCTGCCGAGCGCGATGCCGAGGACGGCGAGCACCATGTCGCCCGCGCCCGTGACGTCGAAGACCTCGCGGGGCTCGGTGCGGAAGGCGTGGGTCGTGGCCGAGCCGCGCTCGCGCACGACCATGCCGTCGCGGTCGAGGGTCACGAGGGCGAACGCGAACCCGAAGCGCGCGAGCAGCTCGTCGGCGGCGCGGGCGGCGTCGTCGGGGGTGCGGATCGGGAAGCCGACGATCGCCGCGGCCTGGGCGCGGTTGGGCTTGATGCCCGTCGCGCCGCGGTACCGCTCGAAGTCGTCGCCCTTCGGGTCGACGACGACGGGTCGGCCGGTCTTGCGCCCCCACGCGACCACGTGCGCGAGCACCTTCGGCGTGAGGAGGCCCTTCTGGTAGTCCGACAGCAGCGCGACGTCGGCGTCGGCGAGGGCGGCGTCGAGGGCCGCGAGCACGCTGGCCTCGAGCGCGCCCGCGACGGGCGTCGTCACCTCGCGGTCCACGCGCAGCACCTGCTGCGGGATCGAGTGGCTGCGCGCGAGGTGGCGCGTCTTGAGGCTCGTGGGCCGCTCCGGCGTCTCGACGGCGACCAGGTCGATCCCCGTCGCCTTCGCCTGCCGCGCCACCTCGGCGCCGCTGTCGTCGCGCCCGACCACGCCCACGAGGCGCGTGCGCGCCTTGAGCACCGCGAGCGCGCCGGCCACCGAGCCCGCGCCGCCGAGCCGCTTCTCGTCGCGCTCGACCGAGAGCACCTGGATCGGCGCCTCGGGGCTGATGCGCTCGACGAGGCCCGAGATGTACCGGTCGAGGATCAGGTCGCCGACGACCACCACGCGCGGGTGGACGAGCGACGCGAGGACCTCGGCGGCGCCGCGGGTCACCGCACGCCCCCCGCCGCGACGAGGACCGCCGCGCGCAGGAGCGGCAGCATCAATTCGTGGTGGCCCGTGAGCTCGAAGCCGACGACGGCCGGGCGCTCGATCACGTTGACGCGCGGCCGGTAGTGCTTCAGGAAGTCGAGGTTGCCCGTGCTGATGCGCACGCGGCGGCCGGGCTGCGCGTTGTGCACCACCGTGACCGCCTTCATGAACACCTCGGGCAGCAGCACCGCCGAGCCCACGTTGACGTAGACGCCGCCGTCCATGCCGTCGACGAGCGTGGCGAGGCGGCGGAAGTCGAGGTGCGTCGCGGCGCCGACGGCCGCGCCGTCGCACGCGGGGTGCATGTGGACGGTGTCGGTGCCGACGGCGACGTGCACCGTGACGGGCACGCCGGCCTGCCGCGCGCGGCAGAGCAACGAGAGGTGCGGGTTGCGCGGCTTCCGCGCGAGCAGCGCGTCGCCGAGGGCGGGGCCGAGGCCGAGCCCATCCTTCGCCGCGCGGGCCGACGCCTCCGCGAAGAGGACGCCGGTGTCGTCGGCGTTGCCGTACGCGCCGTCGAAGATGCCGGCCGCGACGTCCTCGCTCGTGGCGCCGACGAGCGCGATCTCCGCGTCGTGGATCGCCGCCGCGCCGTTCATCACGAAGCCCGTCGCGAAGCCGCGCTCCATCAGGTCGAGCAGCACGGGCGCGAGGCCCACCTTCACGACGTGGCCGCCGAGGCCCCACAGGACGGGCCGGGCCTCGCGTTGGGCGCGGGCGATCTCCCCCGCCAGGCCCTTGAGCGCGCGCGCGCCCAGGAAGTCGGGCAGGCCCGCGAGGAACGCGCCCACGGACGCGTCGGGCGGGACCGCCCGCGCGAACCGGTCGGTCTCGACGCGGTGCTCGCGGCCCTCGAGGGGCTGCGTGCGGAACCGCGACAGGTCGAAGGGCACGGGGTCGTTCGGGGTGGCCACGGGGAGATCGTACCGGGAGGTTGTCTAGCCCGGATTATTCACGAAGTTTGAAGCGCGGGCACGGTCCTTGCAGCCGAAACGGATGTTCAACGTCTGTCCCAGGCACAAGAGGCACGTACCCGCATGCGCCAGTCTACCCGGTCCGAGCCGCAGAGTGCGAAGTTC
>JAEUHO010000240.1 GCA_016795345.1 Planctomycetia bacterium
GGCCCGCGCGCGCCGACGCGCCGCCGCCGGCGCCGTTCCACCCGCTCGCGTCCGTGGGCCTCTGGATCGGGATGATGGCGGCGTCGCAGGGCGCGCTGCTGGCGGTGACGAGGGCGGTCCCGTCGGCGGTGGAGGGACCGAGCGTCACCTGGCCGTGGGCCTTCGGGATCACCGCCGCGACGACCGTCGCCGTCGGGATCGTCGTCGCGGTCGCGCTGCGGCGCGCGCGCCGCGCGCAGGGGCGCACGGCCTGGCCCGCGGGCGCCGCGCTCGCCCTCGGCGGCAAGGGCTGGCTCGTCGCGACCGCGATCACGATCCCCGCGACCCTCGTCTGGGTCGCGATCCTGTCGGCGTTCGACAACGCCCCGCAGGTCCAGGAGCTCGTCGCGCGCGCGGTGGAGGCGGACGCGTCCCGCGCGTTCCTCGTCGCGCTCGGGGTCCTCGGCATCGTCGTGGCCCCCGTCACCGAGGAGCTGCTGTTCCGCGGCGCGATGTTCGGCTCCATGCGCGCGCGCCTCGGTTCGCGCGCCGCCGCGTTGATCTCGTCGCTGATCTTCGCGGCGGTCCACCAGAGCCTCACGGCGCTCGTCCCGCTCCTCGTCCTCGCGCTCGTCCTCTGCTGGGTGTACGAACGCTCCGGCTCGCTCGTCGCCCCGATCGTGGTCCACATGCTGAACAACGCGTCGTCCCTCCTGCCCCTCTTCCTGGTGCACCTGTGAGCGCCGACGGCCCCGCCATGCGCCGCGTGGGCGACGCGTTCGTCGCCGCCGGCGCCACCGTCGTCGGCGACGTGCGGCTCGGCCGCGACACGAACGTGTGGTACGGCGCCGTGGTCCGCGGCGACGACGCGCCGCTCTCGATCGGCGACCGCACCAACCTGCAGGACGGCGTCGTGATGCACGCCGACACCGACGTCCGCAACGACATCGCCGAGGACGTCACCGTCGGCCACGGCGCGATCCTGCACGGCGCGCGCGTCGAGCGGTACGCGCTCATCGCCATGGGCTCGGTCCTGCTCGGCCGCTCCGTGATCGGCGAGGGCTCCATCGTCGCGGCGGGCTGCGTCGTCCCCGAGGGGATGGTCGTGCCGCCGTGGTCCCTCGTCGTCGGCGTCCCGGGCCGCGTCGTGAAGACGCTCGACCCCGAGAAGCGGCGCGCCAACGCGCTCGAGATCGCGCTCGGCTACGTCCGCAAGGCCAACGACCACGCGTCCGGGCGCTGGAAGCGCCTGTGACCGGGCGCGGGAAGCGCCCGTAACGTGAGGTCGCGGCTCGCGCCGAGCCCGACGGGCGCGTTCCACGTCGGGAACGTCCGGACGTTCCTGCTGACGTGGCTGCACGTGCGCGCCGCCGGCGGCTCGCTCGTCCTGCGCGTGGACGACCTCGACGGCCCGCGCGTGAAGGCCGCCGCGACCCAGGAGGGCCTCGACGACCTGCGCTGGCTCGGGCTCGACTGGGACGCGTCCCTCGGCGTGCTGGTGCAGTCCACGCGCGGCGACGTCTACGCGGCCGCGGCGGCGGACCTCGTCGCGCGGGGCCTGGCGTACCCGTGCGTCTGCACGCGCAGCGAGGTCGAGTCGGCGGCGAGCGCGCCCCACGGCCCGGACGGCCCGCGGTACCCGGGCACGTGCCGCGGGCGTTTCGCGTCGCTGGAGGCCGCCGCGGCGGCGACGGGCCGTCCGGTGGCGCTCCGGTTCGTGGTGACGCGAGGCCCGGTGGCCTTCGTGGACGGGCTCTTCGGGCCGCAGGCGTTCGACGTCGCGGACGAGACGGGCGACTTCGTGATCTTCAAGTCGAACGGCACGGCGGCGTACCAGCTGGCGACGGTGATCGACGACGCGGCGAGCGGGGTGGACCTCGTGATCCGCGGCGCCGACCTCCTGCCGTCGACGGCCCGACAGCTCCTCCTCGCGCGCGCGCTGGGCCTCGCGTCGCCCTCCTATCTCCACCTCCCCTTGGTGGTCGGCCCCGACGGCCGTCGTCTCGCGAAGCGCCACGGCGACACGTCGGTGCGCGCGCTGCGCGCTGCCGGCTGGACCTCCGCCGGCCTCGTGGGCCGCATCGCGTCAACGGCCGCCCTCTGCGGTCCGCACGAGTCGCTCTCCCCGTCGGCCCTCCTCTCCCGTTACTCCCCTTCCCAACTCACCACCGCACCCGTGGTCCTGGACTCCACCTTCTTCTCCTCCCCTCGCTGACGCCCCCCGTTCCGCTCCGCTCTTCTCTGCTCCTCTCCGCTCTCCTCTGCTCCTCTCCGCTCTCCTCTGCTCCTCTCCGCTCTGGGCTGGCGAAGGGCGTTTCCCTAGCACACGGCCGCGATTCGCTACAGGCCGCGGGAGCGGGGCCGAGTGAGGCTAGGGCTGCACCGCGTCCTGCGAGCGAGGCCCCCGAGGAGGAGGAGGCCCAGCAGGGCCGACGAACTCCGAGGGTGACGCCAGGCCGCGTTGCGCGGCCTCGCGTCACCGCGAACCTCGGCCTGCAGCGAGCGCGGCCGTCCTCCCCTTCCTAGATCCCGCCTCTTCCCATTCCTCAGACCCACATCCCCGTGATCTCGGCTTCGAAGACCATGCGGTCGGCAACCCATCCCTGGGTGTCATAAATCGCCCGTCGGGGCCGCAACTCCGTGCGTTTGCCGAGGATGACGAGGGTGTCGCCGGGGACGACGGTGCCGCGGAACTTGACGCGGTCGATGCCGCCGAAGCCGAAGAACCGCGTGCCGAACTCGGCGGGGTCGTACGCGCAGCGGACCGCGAACGAGCAGAGCTGCGCCGCGGCCTCGATCATGAGGACGCCCGGCATCAGCGGGCGGCCCGGCACGTGGCCGCGGGCCCACCACACGTCCTGCGGGATCTCGAGGACGCCCGCGACCTCGCCGCCCTTGTCGGCCTCGTGGACGATCCGGGTGAGCTGCTCGAGCTCGAACCGCTGCGGGTTGACCTTCCGGATGGCCTCGAGGTCGGCGACGACCTTCGAGGGGTCCACCTTGGCGCGGTCGAAGAGGGCGTCCGTGGGCATCGTGGGCTCCGGGAAGCCCGGGAGGATAGCGGCGGCCCCGCGGACCCGGTAGCATCCATGGGGTCGGACCCCCGCATGCGCGCCCTCCGCCCCTCCGCGTTCCTCCTCGCCGCGCTCGTCGCGTCGGCCACGCGGACCGCGCCCGTCGCGCACGCGGCCGACGCCCCC
>JAEUHO010000244.1 GCA_016795345.1 Planctomycetia bacterium
GGTGGTCCCGTCGCCCTCGGGGAACTTCACGTCCTCGTCGGGCTGCGCGTCCTCGACGCAGGGCTCGTCCTCGAGGTCCTTCAGGAAGTCCTCGATCTTGGTGCCCTTCGGGATCTCGACGATGCAGTAGTCGGTGCCCTCGCACTCGCCGAGGATCGTGGCTTCCTTGGCCTTGCAGAGCTCCTCGAGCGCCTGGGGCGTGGACGGGTCGACGACGACGCGCGTCTTGACGATGCTCGGCGCGGGCGTCGTCGGCGTCTCGCCGCCGGCGGCGCTGCCGCCACCGCCCGTCGTCGGGTTGCCGTCGAGGACGACGCCGCCCTCGGAGGGGGTGCCGCCCGCGCCGCCGCCGCCGCACGCGGGGAGCAGCGCGGCGGCGAGGAGCGCCGACGCGAACCGAGCCAGGGAACGTAGTTTCACGGTGCGACTCCCGAAAGTCGGAACGCGAGAACAGCCCCCACGTGACCCGCCTCGGCCGCCGTGCCCGCGGCAGCCGACCCGAACGCGGACGCATCATCGCTGGAACGGCGGGCTTCGTGGAAGAGGGTCATGAACCGGGCCGTCGCGGAGTCGTCCACGTCATCCATCGTCCAGACGACGCGGCGGGCTCCAGCGGAAAGCAGGGCGCGGACGAGCCCCCCCCAGGCGAGGGCGGCGCGGCCGGCGGCCCTCCCGGTGCGGCAGGCCGCCAGGACGACGAGGTCCGCGACCACCCCCCCGGGGGGAAGATCGGCCGCGCTGAACCAGCCGTCGGCGAGCCGGACGCCGCCGAGGGGCGGCGCCTGCTCCGCGTCCCAGCCGTGGCCGGCGAGGTGGACGACCTGCGCGGTCGAGAGCGCCTCGGTCACGGCGGCCCGGGTCGCGGACGCCCCCTGCACGACGCGCGCGGCACCCGCAGCCGCGGCGATCGCCGCGATCTCGCGGTCCACGCCGGGGAGGTTGGGATCGCCGACGCCGAGGACGACCGTCCCGATCCCCGCGGGGCGGGGCCGGGCCCACGACGCGCCGGCGGGCACGCGCAGGATGCGGTGGACCTGCCCGAGCCGCACGCCGTCGAACGGGAGCATCTCCCACGGGACGTCGGGGAGCGTCGGGTCGGCCGCGATCCGGACGTGGGCGGGCCATCGACCCGCGTCGAGGCCGGGGAGCAGCGAGTCGGCGACCTCCGCGAGCACGCGTTCGATGGCGCGGGGGTCGGTCGCCGCGTCGTCGGTGCGACGGAGGAAGGCCCACCGGTGGGCGCGGATGCGCAGCGACAACGTGAGCCCCTCGAGGTCCTCGACCGCGCCGAGGTCCACGCCCGTGCCGACGTCGTCGCCGATGCGGACCAGGCCGGCAAGACGGGCCCCCGCGCGCCAGAGGTGCACGACCGCGACGTCGCGGGCCACCGACGCGGCGCGCGGGACGTCGGTCCGGTCGAACAACGGGGCCTCGCGCCGCTCGCGTTGCTGCCACGCCGCGGCCGCCGCCGACTCCCACGCGCGCGCGCGGCGCTCGAGCGTCGCCTCGCTCGACAGGTCGGACTCCGCGCCGCGC
The DNA here is from genome assembly GCA_016795345.1 of Planctomycetia bacterium. GTDB lineage: Bacteria > Planctomycetota > PLA2 > PLA2 > JAEUHO01 > JAEUHO01. Next base: position 1,537 of record JAEUHO010000244.1, read on the forward strand.
GTCGGGCCCTCGCCGCGGGCCAACCGGTCGTAGATCGCCTCGAGCCGCGCGCGGATGCGGCGCAGGCGACGGTCCTCGACGGCGGGCGTGCGCGCGCCGAGGAAGCGCCGCGCCTGCATCGCGTCGAGCAGCGCCTCGGCCTCGCGCCGGTCGGCGGGCCGGCCCCGCCCGAGCAGCAGGTCCACCCGCGCGAGATAGGGGTCGAGGCGTTCCGCCACGAACTGGGCGCGCAGCCACGCCCCGGGCAGGCCCGCGCGCACGGCGTCGAGCCACGCGGCGACCCGGCGCAGGCGCGCGATCGCGCGTCCGCGGCCCCGCTCGGTGATGCCCTCGACCCGCGCGAGGCCCGTCTCGGCCGCGAACCTCGTCCACGGGCGGCGACCCGACGTCGCGAGGACGGCGCGGAAGCGACGGGCGGCCGCCGCCGTGCGGCCGGCCGCGAGATCGCCGGTGGCGGCGAGCAGGGCGACGTCGGCGGCGAGCGCCCGCTGGCCCAGTGCGCGGGCCCGACGCTCGAGCACGGCGAGCGCCGTCGCCCGCGGGGGCGTGCCCTGGCGCGCCGCGAGGTCGGCGAGCAGGACGTCGCACCGCAGCACGAGCGCCGGTCGCCCGCTCGCCACCGCGCGACGGCGGGCCGACGCGAGATGCCGCGCCGCGCGCGCGGGGGGCGCGGAGGCCGCCGCCACCCACAACGCCTCCGCCTCCTCGGCGCGGGCGTCGGCGGCCGCGAACGCGGCGGCCGCGCGCTGGGCCTCGCGTTCGGCGCCTTCGCCGTCCCCCGCGCGCCGCAGGGCGTCGGCGAGGTCCACGCGGCTGACGCCCTCGCGCCGCGACGCGCCGGCGGCGTGGAACTCCGTCGCGAGCGCGTCCAACGCGCGCACGGCCTCGCCCACGCGCCCGGCGTGCAGATCGGCCCACGCCGCGTTCAGCCGCGCGTCCTGCGCGATGTCGTGCGAGCCACGCGCCTCGAGTCGCGCCGCGACGGCGGCGAGTCGGGCCTTCCCGCCGTCCGGGTCGCCCGCCTCGACGAGCGCGACGCCCGTGTTCAGCGTCGCCACGTCGGCCAGGTACGCGTTGCCCAGCGCGCTCGCGCGCTCGGCGGCGCGCGCGTACGCGCGGGCCGCGCCGTCCACGTCGCCGCGCAGCCGCAGCGCGTTGCCGCGGTTGATGTCCAGCGTCACGACGAGCGTGCTCGCGGGCATGCGGCGCGTCGTCCGCTCGAGCCGCTCGGCGAGCGCGAGCGCGGCATCCACCCGGCCGGCGCCCGCGAGCGCGTCCACCTCGGCGACGCCGACGGCCGCCGCCTCCGCGGGATAACGCGTCGCCTTCAGGTCGCGCGCGGCCCCGCGGTAGAGGCGCAGCGCGTCCGCGAGCCGCCCGCACCGGTGCACCGCCTGCCCCTCGAGGAAGGCGAGGCGCGCCCGCATCGCGCGATCGTCGCTCGCGTCGCGGAGCGCGGCGAGCGGCGCCCGCACGCCCGCGGGGTCCTCGCGCAGCGCGAGCGCGAGCCCGCGGCGCAGCTCGTCCCACGGCCGGTCCGCGAGCAGACGGCGGGCCTGACCCGCGCGCGCACCCGGCGCGGCGCGGAGGAGGGGCTTCAGCCAGAGGGGGACGGCGGAGGCCGTCATGTGCGGACCGGAAGGGGGCTACCTGCCGCCTTGCGGGGGGATCCGTCCGGTGCGGGAGACGATGCGACGGCCGGCGCGGACCGCCACGGTGAACGGGCCGCTGTCGCCGGGCAAGGTCGCCGCGAACGCCCCGCCCGCACGAACGGGGACGCGCACGCGCGGACCGGCCTTCGGCGCGATCTCGAGCACCAGCGGACCGACGGGCCCGTCGACGGTGCCGCGCAGCCGCACGTCGGCCGCGGCCTCCGCGACGATCTCGAGGTCGAGCTGCCCGCCGCGCCCGCCGAACCGGAGGAACCGCGAGCGGGACCCGCCGCGCAGGGCCGGCGCGGCGCCGCCCCACGAGTCGAAGACGAGCCGCCACACGGCCGTCGCGACGCCGCGGCTCGACGGCGCCTCGAAGGCCTCGAGCGCCCGCTGCATCACCGACGCGGGACACGCCGGAAGCGCCTGCACGCGGCGGCCCGCGTCCACCACGCGGCGCGCGAAGGTCGTGAGCGCGGCGGCCACCGGCTCGATGCCGGGAGCACGCCCCGCCGCGGTTTCGAAGGCCAGCACCAGCGCGTCGTTCACGAGGGACCTTTCGGTAGGGACCCCCGGCGCCGCCGCGGTACATCCCTTGCCGGGGGAGAGGCCGCCCCCACCGCGGGAGATACGTCCGCTGGCGGCTCGTCCGCCGCCCCGTCGGCGGGGAACCCCCGGGCCAACAGCTCGCGCCGCAACCCCTCCAGGCACCGCTGCCGGGTCGGGCCGATGCTCCCCCGGGGGATCCCGAGCCGCTCGGCGATCTCGTCGTATCCCCCCTCCCCCGGTTGGAAGTACAGCGCCGCCAGCAGGCGTCGGCACCGCTCCCCGAGCGTCGCCAGGGCCTCGCGAACCCGCTGCTCCTCCTCGAGGCGGGCCACCGTGTCGTCCGGCCCCCCCCCGGCATCCGCCTCCGGGCGGGCCACCGCCGCATCGCGGTCCGCCCGCGAGCGCGACCGCTGCTTCATCCGCCACGCGATCCGCTTCGTCGTCGTCGCGATCCACGGCACGAGGCTCTCGGCCCGCCGCAGCTTCTTGAGGCTCTTCCACAGGAGGATCGACACCTCCTGGAAGGCGTCGGCCGCCGACGTCTTGTCCAGCCCGGCGCGATGGAGCAGCCCGTAGATCAGGTCGCCGTACCGCGCGAGCAGGTCCGCCCACCCGAGGCGGTCGCCGTCGAGGCAGCGGCGAACGAGATCGGCGTCGGTCGACATGGGGCGCGGACCAGGCCTCCCAGCCCGCGGTGAGCGTACCGCTCTCCCTTGTCGGCCGGACAGGGAGTGCGGGCCATGCGCCACCGGGGGAGGGCCGGGTCGCCCGACCGGAGCCGCGTCCGACGCTGTGCCGGCGGCGCGCCTGTATCCGAACGAAGGGCGACGGTCTCTGTCCCTGCGAGGTCGGCGGGCGTCACCGTCCGGCGCTTGGTTCGGAGGTCGTTCCTCCGCGCTGACGTCGGGCAACCCAACCCCCCACACCGCACCCCCACGACATCCGTCGGTCCTCGGCCGGGGGCGAGTCGAAAGACTCGCCCCCGGTGTCGTTTGGGCCCAGAAGGGGTGAGTCGCAAGACTCCCCCCCGGTGTCGCTTCGGCCCGGAAGGGGCGAGTCGCCAGCCCCCCGGTAGCCCCTTCGGTCCGGACGATCCCGCCGAGCCCCCCCCGGTCCGGCAGCTCTGCGCGGGGATCCGATCCCGCCCCCCCGGGTACGCGAGGCCCGGTGGCCGACCGCGCGCGGCGTATCCGTTCCGCCCGGCGGCGCTCTACAGGGGCGACTCGGGATCACGTTTCCCCACGAGGACCTTCCATGCGACTCCGCTTGCTTGCGACGTTGGCGATCTCCCTGGGCCTGCTCTCCGTGACCGCGTGCGGCGGCGGCGGGGGCGGCGGTGGAGGCGGCGGCGGCACGTCCACGCTCTCCGGCCGCGTCGTCACCCGGAACGGCTCGACCGCGAACCTCGGCGGCATCTCCGTCACGTTCGTGCGCACCGGCCAGACCGTGACGTCGAACGCGAACGGCTCGTTCGGCTTCGGCAGCATCCCGACGGGCACCATCGCGCTGCGGGTGAGCGACCCGTCGCTGCCCCTGGCGACCATCGAGACCCTCGGCAACGACGATCCCCCCGGCGACGACAACGGCGACGACGGCAACGACGACAGCTTCGACGACGGCGACGACAACGACACCGGCGACAACGACTGCGACGTCCCCGGCGGCGACGACGGCGAGTCGATCGAGGTCTTCATCTCGGTGGACGGCGGCGTGATCACCAGCGTCCAGGTCTCGCGTTCGTCGAGCGACGACCGCGAGAGCGAGTCGCGCCTCACCCGCGCGATCACCTCGGACGACCTCGACGTCGAGGGCGAGGCGAGCCTCGAGTCGCGCACGGACCGCCAGAAGCTCAAGGTCGAGGCCGAGCACCTCACGACGGGTCGCGTGATCCGCGCCGTCGTGATCTGCGACGGGATCGAGGAGAGCCTCGGCGACAAGACGGTCAACGCCTTCGGCGAGGCCGAGTGGGAGATCGCGACGAACGACGGCGGCGTCCTGCCCCACGGCGCCTCGACGGTCGAGGACCTGGTCGGCTGCTCGGTCGAGGTCCGTGACGCGACGAACGGCACGGTCCTCCTGTTCGGCACGTTCGAGTCGGTCCCGGCCTCGTCGGACGACGATGACGGCGACGGCGACGACGACGACGGCGGCACGGAGCGCCTCCGCGGCCGCGCGGTGCTCACGAAGGCCGTCGGCGTCGGCGGCAAGGCCTACTGCGAGATCGAGCGCCGCACGGACGGCGGCACGCGCAACGAGTTCAAGGTCGAGGTCGAGAACCAGACCCCCGGCCTCGTCGTGCAGGTGTGGGTCGCGAACCCGGTCGGCGGCGCGCTGACGAACGTCGGCTCGCTGACGATCGGCGCCCTCGGCGAGGGGGAGCTCGAGCTCCAGTCGCAGGACGGCGACTCGATGCCCTTCGGCGTCAGCGACGTCACCACCCTCTCCGGCCAGTCCCTCGAACTCCGCAACGCCTCCGGCGGCGCCGTCCTCTACTCGGGCACGGTCCCCACGGCCGTCGTCGAGGACTAATCGCGGGAACGGGTTGAGGCGAGCGCGGGACGACCGCGCTCGCCGAGGCCCGAGGTTCGCGGTGACGCGAGGCCCGGTGCGCAACGCACCGGGCCTGGCGTCACCCGCCTCCTCGTCGCCGCTGCTGCGGCTCCTCGTCGTCGGGCGGCTCGTCGGCGTACGGCGGTGCGAGTACAGCCTCCTCCCGCCGCTCCCGCGGGCCTAAGCGGGAAGTGGACTTGAGAGCGGGACCCGGTCGGCGCTGGCGACCGCGCTCGCCGAGGCCCGAGGTTCGCAGGGCCGCGAGGCCGCGCAGCGCGGCCTGGCGTCCCCCTCCTCGTCGTCGCCGCTGCTGCGGCTCCTCCTCCTCGGGCGGCTCGGTGGCGTATCGGCGGTGCTGGATACAGCCACCTCGCCGCTGCTCCCGCGGGCCTGAGCGAATCGCGGTCGGTTGATCAGGGACGACCCGCGAGGGAACGGAAGAGAGAAGACAGAGGGAACGCGCGGAGAGCGTCGGGCTCCGGCGCAGGCGGAAGGGTTCGATTCGGGACGGGCTACAGTGGCGGGCCCTCGGTGGTCCCGACGTGGCAGCGACCCTCCCCGTCCACTTCCTGACGATCGTGCTGAACGGCGAGCCGTTCCTGCGCCACCACGTCGCCGCGTTCGAGGCCCTCCCGTTCCCGTGGCACTGGCACGTCGTCGAGGGCGCCGCCACCCTCACCCACGACACCGCGTGGAGCCTCGCCACCGGCGGCCGCGTCGACGACGCCCAGCACCGCGGCGGCCGCAGCGTGGACGGCACCGAGGAAGCCCTCGACGCCATCGCCCGCGCCCATCCCGGCCGGGTGACCGTCCACCGCAAGCCGCGCGGGACCCTGTGGGACGGCAAGCTCGAGATGGTCAACGCGCCGCTCCGCGCGATGCGCGCGCCCGGGCTCCTCTGGGCCGTCGACGTGGACGAGCTCTGGACCACCGAACAGCTCGTCCGCGGCCGCGCCCTCTTCCTCGCGCACCCCGACCGCCGCGCCGCGTACTACCGCTGCCACTACTTCGTCGGCCCCGACCTCGTCGTCACCACCCGCGACGGCTACGGCAACGGCCCGTGGGAGTGGCTGCGCACGTGGCGGTACCGGCCCGGCGACCGGTGGCTCGCCCACGAGCCGCCGATCCTCGCCACGCGCCTCGAGGCCTTCCGGCAGCTGCGACGGCGCTGGCGCGGCCGGCGCCCGAAGCCGACGGTCCCGCCCGGCGACCCGCGCGCGTTCTCCCGCGACGAGACCGAACGCGAGGGCCTCGTCTTCCAGCACCTCGCGTACGTCCTCGAGGCGCAGGTGCGCTTCAAGGAGTCGTACTACGGCTACGCGGGCGCCCTCGACCGATGGCGCGCGCTCCAGGCCGTGACCACCCTCCCCGTCGCGCTGCGCGACGTCTTCCCCTGGGTCGTCGAGGACGCCCCCGTGGACCGGGCGTCGTCGCGCGGGCTCGTCCCCCTCGTCCCGCTCCCGGCCCCCCGCGACGCGGGCCCGCGCGTGGGCACGCGAGGCCCGGCGTGACGCCGGCCCGCCGCGGCGTCGCGTTCGTCGCCTCGAAGCTCGCATTCGGCGGCGCCGAGCGCGTGCTCGTCGAGCAGGTGCGCGCCGTCGCGGCGACGGGCGTTCCCGTCGACGTGTGGGTCGCGAAGGACGACCAGTTCGAGCAGCTCGCGCCCGCCCTGCGCGCCGTCGGGCCCGCCGTGCGCGAGGTCGCCGTCGTGCGCGGCGCGACGGGCCTCGCGTGGCGCCTCCTCCGCCGCCGGCCCGACGTCGTCGTCGCGTACCACGCGCCCCGCGCCTACCGCGCGCTCCTGCGGCTGCGGCGCGTCCCCTTCGCGCCGCGGCCCGTCGTCGTCGAGACCGTGCACGAGCGGTACGCCTGGGCCCTCGAGCCGTTCGACGGCACGCGCCCGCGCGCCGCCGACGCGTTCGTCCTCACCCACGACGTGCGCGCCGCGGTCCGCCGCGCGTTCGGCGTGGACGACGCGCGGCTGTTCGAGGCCCGGCCCCTCTTCGCCTCGAGCCTCCTCGACCCCGACGACGCCGCGCGCGCCGAGGCGCGCCGGCTGCGCGCGGCGTGGGGCGTGGGGCCCGACGGCGTCGTCGTCGGCTTCCTCGGCCGGCTGGGCGACAACAAGGGCCTGCTCCTCGCCGTGGACCTCGTGCGGCGCCTCGTGCTCGAGGGGCACGACGTCCACCTCGTGCTCGCGGGCCGCTCGTGCCCGGAGCTCGGTGACTTCGACGCGCGCCTCGCCGCCGCGGTCGCGGCCGCCGACGCGTCGGACCCGCGGTGCCGCGGGCGCTTCCACCTCGTCGGGGCCGTGCCGCGCCGCACCCCCACCTACGCCGCGTTCGACGTGCTCCTGCTCGCCGCGCGCACCGAGGGCCTGCTGCCGCTCATGCTCGTCGAGGGGATGTCGGCCGGCGTGCCCGCGGTGACGACCGACGTCGGCGGCATCGCGTCGTGTCTGCGCGACGGCGTCGACGCCGAGGTCGTCGCGAAGGTCCCCGACGACGAACGCGACCCGACGCCCGACGTCGTCGCGGCGCTCACGGACCGCGTGCGGCGCCTCGTCGCGGACCCCGCGCGGCGCGCCGCCCTCGGCGCGGCGGGGCGCGCCCGCGTCCGCGCGCTCGTGGCGGCGAACGACTTCCACGGCGACACGCGCCGCGCGCTCGACGCCGCGCGGACCCTCGGGCCCCGGGGCCCCGCCCCGCGCAACCGACCGGGCGGCCCTTGACGCGAGGCCGCACGCGGACGACGGTGCTGCCCATGGCCGTGCCCGCGCTCCGCGTCCGCGCCGCGAACGACCGTCCCCTCGCGGCGGACGGGCGGTACGTGCTGCTGTGGATGATCGGGGCGCGCCGCACGCGGTGGAGCCACGCCCTCGACCGCGCCGCCGAGCTCGCGCGCGAGGCCGGGAAGCCCCTGCTCGTGTTCGAGGCGCTGCGGTGCGGCCACCGTTGGGCCAGCGCGCGGTTCCACGCGTTCGTGCTCCAGGGCATGGCCGACAACGCGGAGGCCTGCGCGCGCGCGGGCCTCGCGTACCTGCCCTACGTCGAGCCCGAACCCGGCGCGGGTCGCGGGCTGCTCGCCGCCCTGGCCGCGCACGCGGTCGCCGTCGTCACCGACGACGTGCCCGGCTTCTTCCAGCCGCGGATGGTCGCCGCCGCCGCGCGGCGCCTCCGCGTGCGGCTCGAGGCCGTCGACGGCCACGGCGTGCTGCCGCTCGCGGCGACGCCGAAGCCGTTCCCGACGGCGTACGCGTTCCGCCGCTTCCTCCAGCGCGAGCTGCCCGCGCACCTCGCCGCGCCCCCGCGCGCCGAGCCGCTCGCGCGCGCCGCCGACCTCGCCGGCGCCGCGGTGCCGCGCGAGGTGCTCGACCGCTGGCCCCGCGCCGGGCGCGCGCTGCTCGAGGCGCGCCCCGAGGCGCTCGCCGCGCTGCCCGTCGACGCGACCGTCGGGCCCGTCGCGACGCGCGGCGGCGCCGTCGCCGCCGCGGCGGCGCTCGAGGCCTTCCTCGCGGCGCGGCTCGGGCGGTACGGCGAGCGCAACGAGCCCGACGCCGACGCGGCGAGCGGGCTCTCGCCGTGGCTGCACTTCGGCCACGTGTCGAGCCACGAGGTCGTCGCGGCGGTCCTCGCGCGCGAGCGCGTGAAGGTCGCCGACCTCGTCGCCGGCGGCGACGGGTCGCGCGAGGGCTGGTGGCGCGCGTCGCCCGCCGCCGAGGGATTCCTCGACCAGATCGTGACCTGGCGCGAGCTGGGCGCCGTCACCTGCCACCACCGGCCCGACGACTTCGACCGGTGGGAGGCGCTGCCCGCGTGGGCCCGCGCGACGCTGCTCGAGCACGCGCGCGACCCGCGGCCCGTCACCTACGACCTCGACACGCTCGAGGCCGCCCGCACCCACGACGACGTCTGGAACGCCGCGCAACGCGAGCTCGTGCGCACCGGGCGGATGCACAACTACCTGCGCATGCTCTGGGGCAAGAAGGTCCTCGAGTGGTCGCCGACCCCGCAGGCCGCCCTCGAGACGCTGATCCACCTGAACAACAAGTGGGCGCTCGACGGCCGCGACCCCAACTCCTACGCGGGCATCCTCTGGACGTTCGGCCTCCACGACCGCCCGTGGGCCCCCGAGCGCCCGATCTTCGGCACGATCCGCTACATGAGCAGCGCGAACACGAAGAAGAAGCTCGCGCTGAAGGCCTACCTGGCGCGGTTCGGCGACGCGCCCGTCCAGGGCGGCCTCGGCTTCACGTGACGGCGTCGCCGCCCTCGGCCGCCCCGCCGTCCGCGCGCCCCGCGTGCCGGCGGCGCGCGCGGGCCTTGCGCTTGCGCACCTTCGCCTGCTCGAGGAGCCGCGCGCTCGTGCCCGGCGACACGCGCACCTCGACCTCGTCGATCAGCTCGCGCAGCGCGAGGAAGCGGTTGAGCGCGTGGGAGCGCTCGCGTGTCCAGCGCACCTGCAGCGGCGCGTCGAGGTGGACGTAGGCGAGCCGCACGCCGCTCGACGTCTTGTTCACCTTCTGGCCGCCGGGCCCGCCGCCCTTCGTCGCGGTCTCCTCCACGCGGTCGAGCGCGATGCCGAGCCGCGCGATGCGCGCGCGCAGCTCGTCCTTCTTGGCCGGGGTGACCGGCGCGTCGTCGGGGAACCTCACGGCGCGGCCCGCCGCGGGCCGGGCCTGGCGTGCCGGCGGCGCGACCTCACGCCGAGGCCGGCGCGGGCTTCGCCGTGGGCACGTAGGCCTTGGGGTGGTGGTTGACGGGCCCCGAGCGGATGACGTTCGCGCGCAGCGGGTGGCCGATGACCTCCTCGGCGCGTTTCCCGTTCGCGATTATCTTCGCCACGTCGATGCCCGTGCGGACGCCGGACTCCTCGAGCAGGCACACGAGGTCCTCGCTGCACGTGTTGCCCGTGAAGCCGTACTGGTACTTGTTGGCCCCCGTCGCCGGCTGGCCGCCGATGGCGCCGATGGACGTGTCGACGTACTCGAGGCCCAGCTCGAGCGCCGCGAAGCTGTTGACGATGCCGTTGCCGCGCGTGTCGTGGAAGTGCGCGATGAGCTTCGCCCGGGGCCACTTCGCGAGGATCTCGCCGACGCGCTCGCGCACGACGACGGGGTTCGCCGCGCCCGTCGTGTCGCCGAGCATGATCGTGTCGGCGCCGTGGTCGAGGTAGAAGCCGACGATGTCGAGCACCTTCGCCATGGGCACGTCGCCGTCGATCGGGCAGCCGTAGACCGTGCCCGCGCAGCCGATGGTCTTGATGCCGAGCGCGCTCGCGCGGGCCATGATCGCGGCGTGCTCGCGCTTCGCCTCGTCGTGCTTCATGCGGAAGTTGACGTTGTTGTGGGCCTCGCTCGACGAGATCATGAGGATGATCTCGTCGCAGCCGTAGCCCTCCTTCTGGCAGACCTCGAGGCGCTCGAAGCCCTTCAGGTTCGGCATCAGCACGACGTAGCTCACGCCCTTCCGCCGCGAGATCCCCTTCATCACCTCGACGCAGTCCGCGAACTGCGGCAGGAGCTTCGGGTGCGAGAAGCTCGTCACCTCGAGCTTGCGCACGCCCGAGTCGAGGATCCGGTCGATCATCTCGATCTTCTCGGCCGTCGGGATCACCTTCGGGATCGACTGCAGCCCGTCGCGGGCCCAGCACTCGCACACCGTCACGGCCTTCGGCAACGCCATGGGACGCCTCCGTCGCGCGGGCGCGCGGGGCGCGCGCCGGGCCGACGAGCCTACTTGACACGACCCGCGGTCAGGAGGTCAATGGAGGTCCGCGGACCCCTCGGCCCGCCTCCTTCACGGAGGTCCCCATGGCCGCTTCGCCGACCCCCGCACGCCCGCCGTTCGACGCGATCCGCCCCCCGGCGCCGCGTGTCGCACCCCCGGAGGTGCAGGCGCTGGTCGAGCGGGCGCGCTCGCACCCGTTCGGTCTCGAATTCCTGCGCCACGGCGCGCCGAACGCGGTCGCCGCCACCTTCGGCGTGCACGCGTTCGTCGTGGACGCGGCCCGCGACCACCTCGCCGCGTCGCCGCCGCCGGCCTGACGCCGCCGCGCGCCCACGGTCGGGATCGCCGCCGGTCTCCCGGGACCGCGAGGCCCGGTGGCCGACGCTCGCCGGTGCCCGCACGCCGCGCGCGACGCGATCGGCGTTCCCCCCGCGCGGGGCGCGACGTCTCTGCTGCACGCGCCGAGTAGGCTGGCGCGTGGAGGTCCGGTGGCACCGCGCAAGGTCGGGATCCTGCTCGCGCTGGCGATCGGCGTCG
>JAEUHO010000031.1 GCA_016795345.1 Planctomycetia bacterium
GCACGACGACATCGGCGCAGCCGCCGACCAAGACCGCGATCGAAGCGGTCGCGACCACGAGCCGTATCCCTCGCATGGCGTGGACTCCCCGGCGCCCGTCGGTGGCGCCGTGTCGCGCCCCGTCCCGGGAGCCCGGAGTCGTCACGTCAACGCGAGGCCCCGCCCGCCAGCCGTCCCGGCGGGGCGGGGCCTTGGGGCCGTCGCGCGCCGTCGGCGGATTCGGTATCCTGTCCCGTGCCCATGCCCCGCCTCGTCATCATCCGCGGTCCCGGCGCCGGTCGCGACGTGACCCTCGGCGCCGAGACCGTCGTCGGTCGCGCGCCCGACGTCGAGATCCCCGTGGACGACGCGGGGGCCTCGCGCCGGCACTGCCGCGTGCGCATGGAAGGCCAGTTCTGGGTCCTCGAGGACCTCGGCAGCCGCAACGGCACGTTCGTGAACGGCAAGCGCGCGGAGGGCGTCGTCCCGCTGCGCGAGGGCGACGTCGTCCGCATCGGGACCGTCGAGCTGATCTTCCGCGGCGACGGGGCGGCCCGCGAGGCCGCGAGCGTGCCGGTCGCCCCGGTCGCCAAGGTGGCCCCGCCGGCCCCCGCCGCGCCCGCGGAGGCGCCCGCGGAGCCCGAGAAGAAGTACGACCTCAGGCCGCGCCGTCGGCGGAACTGGTAGCCCGCGACGGGCGCCGCTCGCGGCGTCCGCGGCGGCGCGGCGACCGGGCCTCGCGTCCCGGAGCCCCCGACCGCGTACCGGCGGCTCCGGCCACGTACCGTCGGCCCCGGCACGGACCGTCGGCCCCGGCACGGACCGCCGGCACCAACCACCGGGGGGGCGGTCCGGCCGGGACTCGTCGCGCGGGTGGGGCACGCGGACGCCCCCGGGTACCTTCCCCCCATGAGCCCGTACGAAGCCCCCGACTTCCTCCAGATCGACGACCTGCTGACGGAGGAGGAGCGCCTCGTCCGCGACACCGTGCGTTCGTGGGTGTCCGACCGCTACCTCCCGCTCGTGGAGCACGCCTACCGCGAGGGCCGCTTCACGAACGAGGTGATCCCCGAGCTCGGCGAGCTGGGCGTCCTCGGCGGCAACCTCGACTACGCGGACTTCCCGCGGATGTCGGCGACGGCGTACGGGCTCGTCATGCAGGAGCTCGAGCGCGGCGACAGCGGCCTGCGCTCGTTCGTGAGCGTGCAGGGCGCGCTCGTGATGTACCCGATCTGGCGCTACGGCAGCGACGCGCAGAAGGCGAAGTGGCTCCCGGCGATGCACGCGGGCAAGGCCATCGGCTGCTTCGGCCTCACGGAGCCCGACCACGGCAGCGACCCGGGCGGCATGGAGACGAAGGCCGTCAAGGACGGCGACGGCTACGTGCTCAACGGCGCGAAGATGTGGATCACGAACGGCGACCTCGCGCACGTCGCGGTCGTGTGGGCGAAGCTCGACGGCGTGGTGCGCGGCTTCCTCGTGGAGCGCGGCACGAAGGGCTTCTCGACGCGCGAGCAGAAGGGCAAGCACAGCCTGCGCGCGTCGGTCACGAGCGAGCTGATCCTGCAGGACGTCCGCGTCCCCGCGAGCGCCCTGCTCCCGGGCGCGTCGGGCCTGTCGGGCCCGCTCTCGTGCCTCACGCAGGCGCGCTACGGCATCGCGTGGGGCGCCGTCGGCGCGGCCATGGCCTGTTACGACGAGGTGCGGCAGTACGGCGCCACCCGCGTCCAGTTCGGCAAGCCCATCGCGTCGTTCCAGCTCTACCAGGCCAAGCTCGCGAACATGCTGACGGAGATCACGAAGGCCCAGCTCGTGAACCTGCGCCTCGGCCGCCTCAAGGAGGCCAACAAGGCCACCGCGCAGCAGGTCAGCTTCGCCAAGCGCAACGCCTGCCACGAGGCGCTCGAGATCGCCCGCGCGGCGCGCGACATGCTCGGCGCCAACGGCATCACGGACGAGTACCAGACGATGCGCCACATGTGCAACCTCGAGTCCGTGAAGACGTACGAGGGCACGCACGACATCCACACGCTGATCCTGGGCATGGCGATCACCGGGATCGACGCGTTCCGCTGACCGCCACGGGCCGGCCCTCCCCCCGGGGGGGCCGGGGAAGCCGCCCCGGCGCGGTGCGTTAGGCTTGGCGCACATGCGCGCTCCCCTCGCCGCCACCGCCCTCGTCGCCGCCCTCGCCTTCGGCGCGTGGCTCCTCCTGCGGCCCTCGCCCGGCACGGTGGTCGCGGTCCGCGAGCCGGCCCCCGCGACGCCCGCCCCGGCGCGCCCCGCGGACGTGCCCCCGTCCGCGACGCCGAACCTCGCCGCGACGGGCGTCACGCCCGCCCCGCGCGCGACCGGTCCCCGCGTCGTGGGCGGCGTGATCAAGGAGCGCGGCACCGTCCGCGTGGTGCTGACCCTGCCCGCGGGCGTCGAGCCGACGGTGCCGCTGCGCATCGACGTCACGTCGAAGGGGCCGGCGCTCGCCGACTACCCGCTCGCCGTCCGCCAGGAGGACGGGACCTGGCTGTACGAGTCGCTCCCCGTCGGCGCGTACCGCCTCCGCGTCGTCGCCGACGGCCTGCAGGCGACCGAGGCCGACGCCGTCGTGCGCGCCGACGCGGAGACGCCCGTGCCCGTGACCCTCGTCGCGGGCGGCGCGATCGCGTATCGCGCGGTGTTCCTGACCGGCGAGGTCCCCGAGGCCGTGAAGCTCTCCCTCGTGGACGGCCGCGGCGTCCCGGTCGTCTCGACGATCCAGGTGCCCGCGGGGATGGTCCACCTCGGCGCCGACGTGCGGGCCCTCAACCTCGACCTCCCCGCCGAGGCGCGCATCGTGGGCCTCAAGCCCGGGGCCTACCGGTTGCGCGCGACCGCGCCGTCCGGCGAGTTCGACGAGCAGGCCGTGGACGTGAAGCTCGGCGAGCCCGTCGCCGTCGAACTGAAGATCCGGAGGTAGGCGCGCGCGATCGCACCGAGGCGCCGCCGCGCGCGCCGTCGCGGCCCGCCCGTCGCGAGGGGCCGCGGGCGCGTCCGACCCTCGGGACGCCGGGCCGACGGCGTGGGGGACGCGAGGCCCGCCCGCCCGCGCGATGCACCGGGCCTCGCGTGCTCGTGCGATGCAGCGGGCCTCGCGTGCCCGAGCGTCGGTTCCGCCGGACGGGCCGGGATCGGCGCTACGGCGTCGCGGTCGGCGGGGGGACGGGATCGACGAGGGCGGCGTGGAGCGCGCCGAGGAACCAGTCCACCTCCTCGGCGCCCAACGCGGTCCGCGCCTGCACGCCGCGGACGACGAGCGCGGTCGCGGCGCGTCGGCGGCGCAGCAGCTCCTCGCGCGCGGTCCGGCCCGCCGCGGTGAGCGCGAGGAGCCGCTCGCGGCGGTCCTCGACGCCGGGCCGCTGCTCGAGCAGGCCCTCGTGGGTGGCCTTGCCGACGAAACGCGTGACGGTGGACGGGTCGCGCGCGATGCGCCGGGCGACCTCGCCCATGGGGACCGCCTCGTCCGGCGCGAGCGCGAGCAGCACGCGGGCCGTCGACTCCGGCCGGCGCGTGGCGGCGGCGTCACGGCGGAGGCCGTCCGCGAGGAAGGTCTCGATCGCGTCGAGCAGCGAGTCCGGGGCGTGGCTCATGCTTTCACACTACAAGTAGCGCTTGCATCGTCCAAGCGTCCCGTGGCGCGGGCGTCAGCGCGCGGGGCCGGGGCCGTCCTCGGGGAGGTCGGCGTCGGCGGCCGCGGCGGCCTGGAGCTCGTACATCCGGCGGTAGAGGCCGCCCGCGCGGAGGAGCGACGCGTGGGTCCCGCGCTCGCGGACCTCGCCGCGCTGCAGGACGAGGATCTCGTCGGCGTCGCGGATCGTGGAGAGGCGGTGCGCGACGACGATCGTGGTGCGCCCGGCGCGCAGGGTGGCGATGGCCTCCTGGATGCGCGTCTCGGTCTCGGTGTCCACGGAGGCCGTCGCCTCGTCGAGCACGAGGACCGCCGGGTCGCGGACGAGCGCCCGGGCGAACGCGACCAGCTGCCGCTCGCCGAGCGACAGGTTGACGCCGCGCTCGCGGATCTCCTCGTCGAGGCCCGCGGGCAGCCGGGCGAGGAGGCCGTCGGCGCGCACCGCGCGGAGGGCCGCCTCGACGCGCTCGCGGGGGATCGTCGGGTCGAAGAGGCGGACGTTCTCGAGGAGCGGGGCGGCGAAGAGGAACACGTCCTGGAGGACCACCGCGATGCGCGCGCGGAGGCCGCGCGGGTCGTAGTCGCGCACGTCCACGCCGTCCACCGTGACGCGGCCGCCGGTCACGTCGTAGAAGCGGCTGACGAGGGAGACGACGCTCGACTTGCCCGCGCCCGTGGGGCCCACCAGCGCGAGGGTGCGGCCCGCGGGGACCTCGAAGGAGACGCCGCGCAGGACCGGCTCGCCCTCGGCGTAGTGGAAGCGCACGTCCTCGAACGCGACGCGGCCCGTGATGCCGTCCGCGGCCCGCGCGCCGTCGCGGGTGGGCACCGCCGGCGGCGTGTCCATCACCTTGAAGACGCGGTCGCACGAGACGGCGGCCTGGAGGAACGCGTTGAAGTTCTGCGAGAGGTCGCGCAGGGGCTCGAAGAAGAGGTTCGTGAGCAGCGCGAACTGGGCCAGCGCGCCGTAGGAGAGGGCGCCGTCGAGGATGCGCGGGGCGCCGGCGAGCACGACCGCCATGAGCGCGAACGCCTGCAGCACGTCCACGGCGGGGAAGAAGAACGCGAAGTTGAACACGGTGGCGTCGTGCGCCGCGCGCAGGCGGTCCACGTGGCCGCGGAAGCCCTCGCGGGCGCGGTCCTCGCGGTGGAAGAGGCGCGTGACGCGCAGCCCGCCGAGCGCCTCCTGGGTGTACGCGTTGGTGGCGGCCACCTCGGTGCGGACGCGGGAGAAGTCGCGGCGGCTGCGGCGGGTGAAGACCGCCGTGACGACGAGGAGCACCGGGAGCACGCCGAGGACGGACAGCAGCAGCACGACGTCGAGCGCCGCGAGGAAGGCGAGGATGAGCGCGAGCTTCACGAGGTCGTAGAAGACCGACGCGACGCCGCTCGAGAAGAGCTCCTCGACGGCCTCGATGTCGCTCGTCACGCGGGTGACGAGCGTGCCGACGGGGTGGCGGTCGTAGAACGCGAGGCCCATGCGCTGCAGGTGCGCGAAGACGTCCTGGCGCAGCGACAGGCCCACCTGCTGCCCGGTCTTGACGGTGACGTACTGCTGGACGGCGCGCCCGAGGGCGCCGAGCAGCACGACGACGAGGAGGAGGGCCGCGTGGACCGCGAGGCCCGCGCCGTCGCCGCTCTGCACCGGGCCGTCGAGGGTGC
>JAEUHO010000279.1 GCA_016795345.1 Planctomycetia bacterium
GCGCCGGCCACGCGGGCGGCCCTCGAGGCCGACGGATGGCGCCTCGCGTCGTTCGCGGACCTGCGCCGGTGACGGGGCCGTCGCCGCGCGTGTTGCTCGTCACCGCGGAGCCCGAGGGCCTCGTCTCCGGGAACAACACGACGATCGAGCGGTTCGAGCGGCGGCTGCGCGGCGCCGGCGTCGAGGCGTGCCTGTTGCGGCTGCCGTCGCACCCGGCGCCCGCGGCGCGCCTCGCGGCCGCGCGCGCGTTCCGGCCCGACGTGGTGCACGCGCTCCACGCGCGGCACGCCGGGCCCGAGGCGGTCGCGCTCGCGCGCGCGCTCGACCGGCCGCTCGTCGTCACCTCGGGCGGCACCGACCTCGACCAGGACGCGTTCGACCCCGCGCGCGGCGCGATCGTCCGCGCCACGCTCGCGGCCGCGCGCGTGCTGCTGGTCACGCACCCGGCGGCCGAGGCGACGGCGCGCGCCATGGGCCTCCCGCTCGTCGTGCGCCGCGTGCCGAAGGGCGCGGAGCCGCCGCCGCCCGCGCCGCCGCCCGACCGGGCCCGCTTCGGCGCCCGCGGCGACGACGTGTTGTTCGTGCTGCCCGCGGGCGTGCGGCCCGTGAAGCACAACCGCTTCCCGATCGCGCCGCTCGCGCGGCTCCGCGCCGAGGGCGTGCCCGTGC
Organism: Planctomycetia bacterium; assembly: GCA_016795345.1. GTDB lineage: Bacteria > Planctomycetota > PLA2 > PLA2 > JAEUHO01 > JAEUHO01. The sequence goes on from JAEUHO010000279.1 coordinate 670, forward strand.
GCCTCCTGTTCGCCGGGCCCGCGCGCGACGAGGCCTACGCCGCCGCGCTCCGCGACGACCTCGCGACGGCGCCGTGGGCGGCGTGGCCGGGCACGTTCACGGGGCCGGACCGCGAGGTGCTGTACGCGAGCGCCGACGTCGTCCTCAACGTCTCGCACTCCGAGGGCGGCGCGAACGCGGTGCTCGAGGCGATGGTGCGGGGCGCGTGCCTGCTCGCGTCGTCGATCCCGGGCAACACGGTCTTCCTCGAGGCGACCGCCACCGCGCCGGAGGCCGGCGCCGTCTACCGCGCGGCGCCCACCGCCGACCCGGGCCGCCGCGCCCACGACCCCGACGACTTCCTGCGGCTCGCCCGCGACCTCGCGACGTCGCCCGCGCGCCGCGCGACGCTCGCGGCCGCGGCCCGCGCGCGCGCCGTCGCCGAACACGACCCGGCGGCGGAGGTCGAGGGGATCCTCGCCGGCTACCGCGACGCCGCGCGCTGACCGGCGAGGGACGTGCCGTCGGGGCGGCCGACGTACTCGCGCCAGTGGGCGCGCAGGCCCGCGACGCGCGCCTTCATCTCCGCGAAGACGGCCCCCACGGCGAGGTTGCGCAGCAGCGCGGGCACCTCGTAGTCCACCACCGAGTCCGACGCCTCGAGCACGCGCACGCCGCCGGCCTCCGGCACGAACAGCAGGAGGTTGCGCGTCGAGAGCATCGCGTCGGTCGCCGGGTCGGCCACCTGCCGCGAGAGGATCGCGAGCACGCCCGGCCGCTCGAGCGTGCGCGCCTCGAACGTCCACTTCGCGCCGTAGCGGATGCCGAGGGCCGAGCGCAGCCCGTCCACGTGCACCACCGCGACGCCGTCGCCGCGCGACCGCACGGAGGTGCTCGGCTTGCCCGTCCACTCGCCGACCCGCTCGAAGTCGAGGTAGGCGGTACGCAAGGCCCGGGCGTCGCCCTCGGCCTCGACGTACGTCGTGACGACGGCCCAGCCCGTGCCGCGCCCGACCCGCGCGCGCGCGGCGGCCTCGAGGTCCGGTTGCCGTTCGAGCGACACGGCGGCCGTCGCGCGCGGGGCGGCGCGGGCCGCGGCCTCGAGCAGCGGGAGATGGTCGGCGAACGCGGGGTCCGCGCGGAGCGACGCCACGATCGCGTCGAACGGGCGCGGGGCGGGCGGCGGCGCGGGGACGGGCGGCGCGGGCACGGGCGGCGGGGGCATGGGGCGCTC
>JAEUHO010000297.1 GCA_016795345.1 Planctomycetia bacterium
GGGGCCATCATCGGCGCCGGCGCGGGGGCGCGGTACGGCGTCGCGATGGGGGCCGCGCAGGCCGGGCCGGTGTAGGCGATCGCGACGCCGGAGACGTAGCGCGCCTTCTCGGTGATGTACCAGGTCTCCTGGCGCTCGAGGTCGTGGATCGGCGAGGCGTCCTCGCCCTTGTCGAACCACGACGTGAACTCCTCGTGCGTGAGGATCACGGCGTCGGCGCCGATGCGGCGGGCCTCGGCGGAGAGCGCCGGGATCGCGTCGGCCAGCGTCGGGTTCTTGAGCGCGTTCCCGCGGTCCACGCGGACCTCGACCGTGCCGAGCGAGCGGAACGGGCGGCTCGGGCGGCCGTCGAGCACGTCCACCTGGCTGTCGGCCGGCTTCGCCTGGGCGGTGACGCCCTCGGCGAGCGCGTGCGACGTGGTGGTGGCATGACAGCCGGCGAGCGAGAGCGACAGACCGGCGACGGCGAGGACGAGATGACGAGCCATGGAACCCTCGGGGACCCTCGTGCGGGAACCCCGCGATTGTGGTCGGACCGGCCCCGTCCGTCAACGGGCGGCCGACCGCCGACCGCCCAGGTCCCGGACGGCCGTCCGGGGTTGAAGACCCCCGCCCTCGCCCGTTTCATCTGCGGGCGGTCCCCTGCCCGAGGTTCCCGGCCCCCATGGCGCCCCCCGACTCCGCCTCCCCGGCCGTCGCCCTGCCCGCCCCCCGCGAGGGCGGGTGGATCCGCGACTTCGTCTTCGACGGCACGCTCTTCCTGGGCAGCACCGTCCTCGTCTTCGTGATCGCGTCGCTCTTCGCGGCCAAGGGCGGCGAGGCGAACATCCTCCGCCTCGACGGCGCCGCCAGCGCGCTCGACCTCGTCATCCCCGTCCTCCTCGGCGGGCCGCACATCTTCTTCAGCCTCGTCCGCACCTACATGGACGTGGACTTCAAGCGCGAGCACCGGCAGCTGCTGCGCGTCTCCCCGCACGTGGTCGCGTTCGTGATGATGTACCTCGCGTTCCACCAGTACGTGCAGGTGGCCGCGAACCTCGTCCTCTACAGCGCGATCTTCCACGGCGCGGCGCAGCTCGCGCACATCGGCATGCGCTACCGCAAGAAGAGCGGGCGCGAGCCGTGGGACCTCGGCGGCAAGGCGTTCCTCGTCGCGACGCTCGTGGGCCCGCTCTTCTTCGTGAGCCAGGCCGTCGCGACGCGCGCGTCGTTCGACTTCATCGGCCAGCCGATCTTCAAGGCGCTGGCCCCCACGTGGTTCGTCTGGACGACGGGCGCGGTCGCGCTCGTCGCCGCCGCGTACTGGCTGGCGGACACGGTCAACCACCGCCTCGCGGGCGGCCGCGTGAACTGGCGCGAGGGCGCGATCCTCGCGGCGACCCAGGTCGCGTTCTGGTTCCTCGCGTCCGTCGAGGACCTCGACGTCTCGTTCCAGGCCTACAACGCGTGGCACTCGGTCCAGGCCCTCGGGATCATGTGGTTCGCGATGAACGCGAAGTGGCGCGCCGGCCGCGTCCGCGGGCCGAAGCAGTCGCGGTTCTGCAAGGACGGCGCGTTCGGCTTCACGTACCTCTGGGCCGTCGCGTTCAGCGTCGGCATCGGCGCCCTCGTCATCCTCTTCAGCAACTTCGACGTCGCGAACCTGCCGAGGAGTCCCTTCTACTTCGTCTTTGCCGTCACGGTACTCCTCAACCACCACGTCCTCGACTACTGGCTCTTCTTCGGGAAGAGGGCCTTCGATGACTAGTCGCGGATGATTGGGCGTGGATGGGCCCGGGGAGGGGGGGCGGAGGCGGGATCTAAGAAGGGGAGGGCGGCCGCGCTCGCCGCGGGTCGGGGTTCGTCGTCCCTCGGGCCCCAAGCGGCCCTCGGTCCCCTCCTCGTCGTCGCCGCTGCTGCGGCTCCTCCTCGTCGGGCGCCTCGCTCGCAGGACGCGGTGCAGCCCTAGCCTCGCTCGGCGCGACTCCCGCGACCCGTGGCGAATCGCGGTCGTGTGCTAGGGACAAGCCCTTAGGAAGCAAGAGCAGAGGCAGAGCAGAGAAGAACGGAGCGCTGAGGGAGACGGTCGGGCGCGGGGGGACGCAAGGCCCGGTGCGCGATCGCGGAAGCGGAGCAGAGGCAGAGAAGAGCGGAGCAGAGGCAGAGCAGAGCAGAGCGGAGCAGAGAAGAGCGGAGCAGAGGCAGAGCAGAGCAGAGCGGAGCAGAGAAGAGCGGAGCGGAGAGGAGGGCGCGTCAGTCGTCGTCGAAGAGATCGCGGCGGAGCGCCGCCTCGTCGACGTCGGGGCCGAAAGCGACAGGTTGATCGCCCAAGTAGACCTTCGGGTCCACCCGGTCCTCGCGAGGGAGCTTCCGACGCTCGAGCCGGACCAGCCGCGCCGCCGCCAACGACTCCAGGAAGGCCAACGGCGTGCTCACGTCCACCGCCACCCGCTTGCCATGCGTCGCCAGCCGCGCCGCCACCCCGTCCATGTAGGCCTGGAGGCCCCCGGTTCGATCGGCGCCGCCCGCGCCGCCCGACGCGCCCGACGCGGAGGAAGCGGCGGGGCCGGACGCGGGGGAGGCCGAGGAGGCAGGGGCGGCCGACGGACGGGAGGGGGCGGCGGAGGGGGGCGGGGAGGCCGGCGCGCCCTCGGCCCGGGCCATGAACCCCAGGATCTCGTCGGGGGTCCCGACGTAGACGTCCCGGCCGACCGTGACCTTGTAGAGCACGCGCCTAGGATAACGTCCCCCGTGCCGCCCGACCGCGACCTCCCCAGCCCCGTCGAGACCCGCCTCGCCTACGGCACGGCGTTGTTGTCCACGTTCGTGTGGGTCGCCGCCGTGATGCCCGGCGTCGAGCTCGCCGACCGGAGCCTCGCGGACGACCTCGCGTCCACCATGCACCGCGGCGCCGTCTTCCTCGTCCCGACGCTGCTCCTGCTCGTGGCGATGCCCGTCGCCGCGGTGCTCGCGCGGCAGCCCGTCGCGCTGCGCGGCCTGCTCGCGTGGTCGTCGGTCTTCGTCGCGGGCTACACCGCGAGCGCGTTGTGGGCGTCGTCGCCGTCGGGGTTCCGCCTCGCCGCCGCCGTCGCGTTGACCGTCGCCGCGGTCGCGGCGGTGCGCGACGCGGTGGTCCTCGGGCGCGCCGCGTCCGACGACGCCGGGACGCGCGGCCCGCGCACCGCGGACGTGCGCCTCGCCGTCAGCCTCCTCGCGCTGCTCACGCCCGCCGGGCTCCTGGCGTCCGGCCGCGACGAACAGGCCACGTGGCTCGTCCCGTTCGTGTTCCTCGCCGTCGCCGCGGCGGCCGAACGCTTCGGCACGAGCCTCGGCGCGTTGCGCGGCGCCGCGGCGCTCTGCCTGCTCACGCTCGCGCTCCATCTCGTGGTCGGCGTGCGGTACGCCCTCGACGTCGCGCGGCCCGCGGCCGAGACCTGGACCGGCTGGGGGCTCGCGACGTTCGTGCTGTCGCTCGCCGTCCTCGCCGGCCTGCTGGGCTCGTGCGTCGTCGCGGCCCTCCGCGTCCGGCTCACGCGCGCCCCGGAGCCCACCCCGTGATCGCCGCGCCCCCGACCGTCGCCGACGCCGCCGACGCCGCCCGCGACGCCGCGGCGGTGGCCGCGATCCTCGCGCCCACGCTCCCCGTCGCGTCGCGCGCCCGCGCCCGCATCGTCGTCGCGGCCCTCGCCGTCGCCGTGTGGATGCTCCCGTGGCGCAGCGACGGCACGACGGGCCCGGAGCTGACCGGCGCGGCGGCCCTCCTCGGCTTCGTCGCCGTGTGGGGCCTCGCGGCGACGACCCTGCTCGCGCACACGCGCCGCGGGCTCCTCGTCGGCGAGGCCGTCACGTCGGCCGCGTTCGCGGCCGCCATGACCGCGCTCGTCATGGCGCCGCACCCGTGGCTGCCGCCGCCGGACCGCAGCGCCACCTGCCTCCCGATCTTCGCGCCGCTCGCGGCCCTCGGCCTGCTCGACGCCGTGTCGCGCCTCCGCCGGCCGCCGCTCGGGGCCGAGGTCGCGGTGATCCGCGCGGTGACGGCGCTGCTGTGCGCGGGCGCGTTGTTCGTCGCGTGGGACCCGCTGCCGGCCGCCGCCGCGTTGTGGCTCGGGCTCGCGCCCCTCGCCGCCGCGGGCCCCGCGACCGCGCGCGGCGCGCGCCGCGCCGTCGAGGCGGTCCTCCTCCTCGCCTGCATCGTCCTCTTCGTCGCGCCCGAGCTGCACCCCGCCGTCGTCGGCGCCGGGCCCGACGTGCGCGCGGAGGTCGAGACCGGCACCCCGTGGCCGTTCGTCTTCTGGCTGGTGGTCGTCGCGCTCGCGACGCTGTCGGGCCGCGGCGTCCTGCTGCCCGAGCCCGACAGGCTGCTGCCCGGGCCTGACGGGGCGCCGGGCCCGTCGTGACGGCGCCCGCCGCGGGGCCGCCCGAGGCGGCCGGCCCGGGCCCCGCGTTCGTCCCGCACCCGACCTCGACGCGCGAGATCCTCGCGCTCGCGACGCCGGCGCTCCTGTCGGGCGTGGTGCAGATGGGCTACCACTGGGTGAACCAGGCCTGGGTGGGCCGCCTGCCCGCCGGCACCACCGCCACCGCCGCGCTCTCCGTGGCCGTGTTCCTCACGTGGGCGCTCCACGCGGTCGGGAGCCTCTTCGTCGTCGGCTCGTCCGCCGTCGTCGGTCGCTACGTCGGCGCGCTCCGCGACGACGCGGCGGCGTACGTGGGCTCGCAGGGCGTGCGCTGGGCGCTGGCGCTCGGGTTCGTCGCCGGCGGCATCGGCACCGTGGTGGCGCCCCTCGTCTACGGCGGGGCGGGCGTCAGTGCGGAGGCGGTGGCGGCCGGCACGCGCTACACGCAGATCGTGTGGGCCGGCGCGTTCGCGGTCTTCGGGCAGGTCACCTGCGACGCGATCTGGCGGGCCCACGGCAACACGCGCGTGCCGCTGTTCACCTCCGCGCTCGGCCTCGTGCTCAACGCGGTCCTCGACCCGTTCCTCCTCTACGGCGGCGACCTGCAGCCCGAGGGGTTCCGGGTCCCGGGCCTCGGCCTCGGCCTCGCGGGCGCGGCGACGGCCACCGTCGTGGCGAGCGCCGTGGCCTTCGCGGTCTCCGCGACGCTGCTCGCACGCCGCGGCCACCTCCGGGCCGCGCGTCCCGCCGACGAGCGGCTCCGGCTGGACCCGCGCACGCCGCTCGCGCGCGGGCCGCTGCCCGCCCTCGACCTCGCCGTCGCGGGCCGGCTCCTGCGCGTCGGGCTCCCGCCCGCGATCAACGGCCTCTTCTTCGTCTTCGTCTACCTGAAGCTCTCGCACATCGTCACCGACGTCGGCGGCGACGCGGCCCAGGCGGGCCTCGGCGTCGGCCTGCGCGGCGAGCAGGTCGCCTTCCTCGTCACGTCGGGGTTCGCGGTGGCGGCCACGTCGCTCGTCGCGCGCCGCATGGGCGCCGGCCGCGCCGACGACGCCGCGCGCGTCGCGTGGCGCGCCACGGCGATCGCGAGCGCCGGCTGCCTCGTGTGGAGCCTGTTCACGTTCCTCGCGCCGGACGCGCTCGCCACCCTCTTCCTCGCGGACGGGCCCGACAACGCGCTCGCGCGCGCCCACGCGATCGCCTACTGGCAGATCGTGGCGTTCTGCCTCGTCCCGCAGGCGTGGGAGGGCGTCCTCGAGGGCGCGTTCTCCGGCGCCGGCATGACGGTCCCGCCCATGGTGGTGACCATGTCGCTGGTGGCGGCGCGCGTCCCGCTGGCGTGGTGGCTCGCCGTCGAGCAGGGCCGCGGGCTGTACGCGATCTGGTTCGTCATCGCGGCCACCGCCGCGCTCCGCGGGATCCTCATCGCGGTCTGGTTCTCGCGGAACACCTGGAAGCGCCGCACCGTCTGAACGCGCCGCGGACGCCCGAGGGGGCGGCCGTGCGCGAACCGCGCGACCGCGAGGCCCGGCCCGCCGCGCGACGGCGCGTGCGCCACGGCCCTTGACGCCCGCCGCCGCGGGGTCGGTATGGTGGCCCCGTGACCCCGCCCTCCGCCCCGACCCCGCGCCCGGCCCCCGGCGCCGTGCCCCCGGCGCGACTCGTCGCGGCGCTGCTCGGCGCGGTGGCGCTCGGGGTGGTGCTGGCGGGGCCGTTGCACGCGCTCCTCGCGCGGTCCGTGGACCGGCCCGACTTCGCGAAGGTCTACCGCTACCTCACGCTCGGCCTCGTCGTCGTCACGTTCGCGCTCCTCCTCCGTCCCTGGCGCGACGTGCCCCGCGACCTCTGGGGGCTGCGCGGGCCGCCCGGCCGCACGCTCGGCCTGCTCGCGTCGGGCGTCGTCACGATGGCGGTCCTGCTGGCGGCGCTCGCGGCGCTGCACTTCGCGCTCGACCTCGTCCGGTGGGACCGGTGGGACGGCGTCGCGAAGGCCGAGAAACGCGCCTGGAAGTTCGGCCTGGCCGCCCTCCCCTTCGCGCTCGTCGAGGAGACGTTCTTCCGCGGGTGGCTCGCGGACCGCTGCGCCCGGCGGTTCCGCCCGTTCCGGGCCGCGGCGGTCGGCGCGTTCGTGTTCGCGGCGCTGCACGCGGCGCGGAAGTCCGCGGCCCCCGACGACGTCGTCCCCGGCGTGCGCGGCGCGCTCGAGATCCTCGGCGCCTGGGCCGCGCGGCTCGCCGACGTCGCCGACTTCGGCCCGTCGTTCGCCGGCCTCTTCCTGTTCGCGTTCGCCCTCGAGGGCGCCCGGCGCCGGTTCGGCACCCTCTCCTTCGGTGTCGGGGCGCACGCCGCCGTCTACGTGCTCCTGCAGATCCACAGCGCGCTGACGGACCCGACGCCCGACCCCGCGTTGCCCGAGGGCGTCGAACCCCGTTCGTGGCTGGGGAGCAAGTGGCTGTACGACGGCGTCCCGGGCCTCCTGCTGCTGCTGGGGTTGGCGGTCGTCCTGTGGCCGCGGCGTGGCACCCCCCCGGCGGTGTCCCCCCCGGGGGTGCCCCCGAACGGGCCTTCGCCCTCCCCCTGACGACTGCTCCCCGGTCCGCTGGGGCGCGATCCTCCCGGGCCCCTCCCCCCCTCCTCCCCCCGGTGTCCCCCGGGTTCGCCGGGGTCGATGTCCACCGATTTGGACGGGGGCTACAGTTCGATGTCGCGCTCGGCCGACAGAGACCGCGTGGCCGGAGGCGACGGCGCCCCCGGGTGTCAGGACTGCGCGTTCCTGGGATGTGCGGCGGGCTCCGGCCCGCAGGAAGGCTCAACATGCGTCGGCTCTCTCTCGGTGCGGCCGTGCTCGCGGCTGCGGTGCTCTCCGGTTGCGGCGGCGGTGGTGGCGGGGGCGGCGGCGGGGGCGGCTCGTTCGACGGGTTCAGCCTCGCGCACGTGGTGCTCGCGAGCCCCGGCGGCCCGCAGGACTTCCGCGACGGCGCCGCCGTCGTGTGGCTGCGCTGGAACGGCGACGCGCTGCTCGACCTCGCGGTCGGAGCGCCGAACACGTCCGGCAGCATGGGCACGGTGGCCGGCGTGGGGGCCGTCTACGTCTACACGCAGAACGTCAACGGGACGTTCTCGCTCGCGCGGACGTTCGTGCCGAGCAGCTGGTCGGCGGTGACGAACGTCGTGCAGATGAACTTCGGCGCGTCGCTCGCCGCCCCCGACCTCGACGGCGACGGCCGCGACGACCTCGTGATCGGTGCGCCGGGCGACGCCGTGGGGGCGACGCTCGGGGCCGGCCGCGTGTACGCGGTCTTCAACGACGCGAACCAGGTCGGGTTGCTCATGGGCCCGTTCGCCCAGCCGTCGGGCCCGGAGGCCGGTGCCGCGTACGGCAGCGTGATCGTCGAGGGCCGCCTGAACGGCGACGCGCTCGACGACGTCGCGGTCGCCGCGCTCGGCGCGACGGTCTCGACGCACCCGTCGGCGGGGCTCGTGTTCGGGCTCATGGGGGCCGCCGCGGTCAACTTCAGCACGATCACGACGGCGGCGATCGCGTCGCCGTCGCCGGCGGACGACGCCGCGTTCGGCGCCTCCCTGGCCATAGCCGACGTGAACATGGACGGGCTGCCGGACCTCGCCGTCGGCGAGCCCGGCGCGGCGCTCGGGAGCGGCGGCGCGGTCCGCATCTTCGGCGGCAGCGGCGGGACGACGCCGACCTTCGGCCTGTTCCAGACGCTCTCGACGAACGAGCCGGGCACGCTGGTGGACCTCGGCGCGTCGGTCGCGCTCGCGGACGTGGACGGCGACGACGACGTCGACGTGATCGCGGGGGCGCCGTTCGGCGACGTCGGCGTCGGCGGCTCCGAGGGCTACGTGATCGTGTTCCGCAACACGAACGCGCAGGTCGGCACGTTCACCGCGCTCGCCCCGCTGATCGACCGCACGCAGGAGAGCGGCGCCGAGTTCGGCGCGGCCCTCGTCGTCGGCGACCTCGACGGCGACGACACCCCGGACCTGATCGTCGCGGCCCCCGCGGCCACGGTGTCGTCGGTGTTCGGCGCGGGGTCGGTGACCGCGTTCATCGGCAGCGGCAACGGCCTCTTCGGCCAGCCCACCGCCGACGAGGTGCTCCACGCGAGCACGCCCGTCGAGGACAGCTTCTTCGGCTCCGCGATCGCCGGCGGCGACAACGACGGCGACGGCTCCATGGACCTCCTCGCGGTCGGCTCGCCCGGCCCGACGGACATCCTGCAGGCCGGCAGCGCCGAGGTGATCCGCAAGAACTGAGCGGGTGCTCGCGGGGCTCGGGCCCCGGGCCCCACGCGCAGGCGAACTTCTCGAACACCACGACGCGTCGGCCGCCCCAGCGGCCTCGCTCGCGTCGGTCCGGCCCGGGGCGGCTCGGTGGAGCCTCCCCGGGCCCCTTCGTTTCCCGGGGGCCGCGGATCCGGTCGCGCGAGCGGTCGGGGATTCCGTCGGCTCCTCACGGCGGCGTGGCTCCATCGGCGCCATGCGCGGCGCGCGCCTCCTCCCCGTCGTCCTGCTCGGGCTCGCGGTCGTCGCGTTGCTCGCGGTCGTCGGCGTCG
>JAEUHO010000299.1 GCA_016795345.1 Planctomycetia bacterium
GTCGCGGTGGCGGGCGTGACGCCCGAGGGCGTCCGCGACCCGCGGGTGCTCCGCGTCGTCGAGGCGCTCGCGGCGGCGGGGTGCGAGGTCGTCGCGCCGGACCTCGCGGGCCTCGCGCGGCCGGGCGAGGACGAGGCGCTCGTCGACGACGTCGTCGCCGCGTGGCGGCGCGCCCTCGCGGGCGACGGGCCGGTCGCGTCGCCGCGCCGGCGGGTCGCGTTCCTCGGCGTGAGCCTCGGCGCCGGCGTCGTCGTGCGGGCGCTCGCGCGCGGGGCCGACGGCGACCCCGCGCCCGGCACCGTCGGCGCCGTGCTCCTCGTGGGCCCGCCCGACGACACGGTCGCGCTGGCGCGCGCCTGGTTCCGGCGGCCGATCGCCCCGGCCGCCGCGTCGGGGCTCGAGGACGCGCGCAGCGACGCCGGCTTGTTCGCGCGGCACGGGGTCGCGCGGGCCGCGGCGGCGCGGCTCCTCGCGGGCCCCGACCTCGTGGCGGTGCGGGCGTGGCTCGACGCCGTGGGGGAGACGCCGTCGCCCGGGCATCGCGAGCCGGCGGGCCTCGCGTCGGCGGACGCGGCCCGGTTCGTCGCCGCGGTGCGCGCCGAGGACACCGTCGCCGACGACGACCTCGCGTGGATCCTCGGCGCGGCGACGCCGTTCCTCTCGGCGTCGTCGCCCGCCTCCGCGCCGTCGCTCGCGCGGGTGACGGCGCCGGTGTTCGTGGTCCACGGCGTCGACGACGCCCTCGTGCCCGTGACGGAGGCGCGCGCGCTCGCGGCGCGGCTGACGGCGTCGCCGTCCGTCGAGGTGCTCGAGAGCCGGTTGTTGTCGCACGTGGACGTGGACTCGCCGGGGCTCGCGGAGACCTGGCGGCACGTGACCTTCATGCAGCGGTTCCTCGACGCGGCGGGGGCGCCATGAGCCGGCGGGCGGGCTTCGCGTCGGCGGGGGTCGTCGTCCTCGTCGCGTTCGGCGCGTGCGCGGGCCCGCGGCCCGACTCGCCGGCGGGCCGCGCGGAGGCGCTCGCCGAGCGGCTCGCGGGCCGGCCGCAGGCGCGGCGGCTGTCGTGCGAGTCGCGCAGCGCCGCGGACCTGCTCGCGGCGCACGGGATCGCGGCGACGGAGGCCGAGGTGTTCGCGCGGCTGCCGCGGTCGGACAACCCGGACCTCGGGTTCGTCGGCGACGTGGACGGGCCGCCGGGGCGGCTGCCGCCCGAGGGGTACGGCGTCCACGCGGAGCCGATCGCGGCGGTGCTGCGGTCGTTCGGGCTGGCCGCCACCGCGGTGCGCGACCGCGACCTCGCGTGGTTGCGGGCGGAAACCGACGCGGGCCGGCCGGTGATCGCGTGGGCGACGGGGTCGTGCTCGCTCTCGCGGCCGGTGGACCTCGTGGACGCCCGCGGGACGCCTTTCCGCTGCGTGCGCGGCGAGCACACGATGCTGGTCGTCGGGGTCCGCGGGACCTCGGTGCTCGTCGTGGACCCGGGCGAGGGCCGCCGCGTCACGTTCGACGCGGACGAGTTCGACGCCGCGTGGGCGCTGCTGGGCCGGCGCGCGGTCCGGGCCGACCCGCCGGCGGCGCGCACGCGCTGACCGCGGCCGATCCCGGTTCCGGCGCCGCGACGCGGGTGGTACGGTTGGTGGATGCCGGACGGCGCGCCCGCCCATGAGCCCCGCACCCGGTGGGCGCCGTTCGTCGTCGGCGCGCTCGTGGGCCTGCTCTCGGCGTGGTGGGTGTTCGTGCGCAAGCCGGCGGCGGAGCACGTCGTGGCGCGGCCGCTCGCGCCGGCCGCCGAGGCCGCCGTGTGGACCGAGGAGGGCGAGCGCCGGGGCCGGCCCCTCGAGGCGTTCCCGGACCCGCCGGGCGACGGCGAGGTCGTGTCGGCGAGGTACTGGGTGTCGTTGCCCGCGTACGACATGGAGATCCGCCGCCGCGGGGCCCGCGTGACGCTGGGGATCCGCGGCACCGACGTGCAGGTGGCGGGCGGCGCGTGGATCGCGTTCGGCGAGGGCCGCATCACGGGCGACCCGCGGTCGTTCCGGCGCGCGGTCGCGACGATCGTGTGGTCGTGCGTCGGCCTGCGGTACCGCGGCGCGACGGACGGCGTCGCGCGCCTGACGTTCGCCGACGACGGCAAGAGCCTCGTGGTGGCGTACCTGCAGGGCTACGAGGCCCTCCACGCGCCGATCGCGGACACGTACGTCAAGGCCCACGGCCGGCTGGCGGTGGGCTCGAAGCCGCCGTACGGGGCCATCCTCGGGCAGGTGCCGTTCACGTCGCGGCTGCGGAAGGCCGCGCCGGACGCGGTGATCGTCGTGACCGGGCGCGTCCGGACGGTCGAGGGCGACGCGGTGCCCGACGCGCTCGTGCTGCTGAAGGGCGTGGACCGGACGCGGACCCACGCGGACGCCGAGGGGCGCTTCCGCCTCGTGTTCCGCGGGGCGGACGCGCCGTGGACGCAGTCCATCTGCGCGGGCGCGGCGGGCCACCGCAACGGCGAGACGGTCCTCTTCACGGGCGACCCGACGGAGGACGTCGTGGTCGAGCTGGCCGCCCTGCCGCCCGGCGACCACGCGGGGTACACGTGGGTGCACCCGGCGCCCGACCGCGACGGCGACGACGTGGCGGCGTGCGGGACCTGCCACTCCTGGCAGTACACGGAGTGGCTCGGCAGCCGCCACGCGCGCATGGCCGACCACGGGCACGTGCTCTTCGAGCGCGACCGCATGCGGCGGCTCGCGCCCGAGGCCCCCGACGACTGCGCGGCGTGCCACCAGCCCGCGTGGGCCGCCACGTCGGGCAGCGGCGTGTACCAGCCGCGCGGGGTGCTGGCGGGCAACCACTGCGACTTCTGCCACAAGGTGTCGCACGTGGACGACGTGCGGAAGCCCGGCGTGTTCGGGTCGCTCGCCCTGGCGCGGCCCGACCCCGCGCGCACGGACCGGCCGGGGCGCATCCACCAGGTCTTCGGGCCCGCGGCCGACGTCTCGTACGCGTACATGGGGGCGTCGTACAACCCCGGCCTCTCGACGTCGCACCTGTGCGCCGGCTGCCACCAGGGCGGTGGCGTGCCGGGCCGGCCCAAGCTCGACACGTTCGAGGAGTGGCGGGGATGGGCGGCCGCGCGCCAGGACGAGCGGTTCCGTTCGTGCCAGGACTGCCACATGCCGGGCGGCGTCGACGACGCCGACGGCAAGCGCATCGACCTGTTCGCGTGGGAGTCCATGCACCGCGCGCCGGCCTCGGTGCACAGCCACGCGTTCCCGGGCGCGACGCCGTCGCTCGGCGCGTCGGCGCTGCGGCTCGACGTGCAGAAGACGTTCGACGCGGCCGCGGGCCGGTGGCGCGTCGCGGTCACGGTCACGAACACCGGCGCGGGCCACGCCGTGCCCACGGGCACGTGGACGAAACACGTCGCCGTCGGGGTCTGGGCCCGGCAGGGCGCGCGCTGGCTCGCGGCGGAGGGCGGCGAACGCGCGGACCTCGTCGCCGACGACGCGGGCGGCGCGGCCCTCGGGGCCGGCGACTGGCGCCGCCCGCCCGGCCGCGTGTTCGGGTGGCGCGTGAAGGGCGGCGACGCGACCCCGCCCGACTTCTACGCGCCGCCCGCCGCGGACGCGCTCGAGGACCGTCGCCTGCACCCCGACACGCCCGTGCGCGTGGACGCGACGTTCGTCCCCGTCGTCGAGGGCCCGGGCGCGCCGCCCGAGGTCGAGGTCCGCGTGGTCCACCGGCGCGGCGCCATCGGCGCGGGCGCGCACGAGACGCCGTGGGACCGCAAGCCCTACGACCCGGCGCCCGAGGTCGAGTGGATGAGGATCGTCCGATGAACCCGCGCCGGCTCGCCGCGCTCGCCGTCGTCGTCGCCGCCGGCCTCGGCGCGGGGTGTGGCGAGGGGGGCCTCGGCGAGGAGTCGGTGGGGCCGCCGCCGAAGACCCCCGCGCCGACGATCCCGCCGCGGACGGACGGTCGCGGCCTCGACGGCTGGGCCGCGCGACTCTCGGACCCGGACCCCGCGGGCCGCCGCGACGCGCTCGAGGCGCTCGCGCTGCACGCGCCCGCCGCCGCGGAGTACCTCGCCGACGTGGGCCCGTGCCTCGGCGACGCGGACCCGGCCGTCCGGTGGGCCGCCGCGGAACTGGTGGGACGGGTCGGCGCGCCGGCGGCGCCCCACGCGCCGGCGCTCGTGCGCCTCTTCGACGACCCCGTCGCCGGCGTGCGCCGCGCCGCGGCCCGGGCGGCGGGGCGCGTGCCCG
>JAEUHO010000321.1 GCA_016795345.1 Planctomycetia bacterium
CGTGGGGGTCAGGGTCGATCCGGCGTGCGGGCGGAGGTCCACCGGCGGGCGAGGCCGCCGACGGCCCACACGAGCACTCGCAGCGCGCCCAACGCGGCGATCCCACCGAGGATCACGATCTTCCACCAGGCCGGCGGCGCCCGGCCGACCTCGATGACGACGCACCGGTCGAGGTCGACCCCGGGCAGGTCGCGCTTCAGCGCTGCTCGCTCGCTCGACAGCAACGACGAACTGCTCGCGAGCACGTAGGCGTCCAGCGTCGTGGTGGCGGCCACGCGGTCGACCTCCGTGGGACTTTCCGCCTGCGCGAGCCGCGCCAGGACGCGGACGTCGCGGGGAGGGCCCGGCTTGGCGCCCGGCGACTCCGCGTGTTGTGCGCGGAACGCGAGGATCGCGGCGCCGTCGGGGCTGTCGATCGGCACGACCGGCGCGAACACCGAGGCCCATCGGCCGTTCCGGTCACGCGTCGCGAGGGCGTGCGTGCACACGATTGCATCCGTGATCTCGAAGTGACGGTGGGCGCCGGGCCCGTCCCGCCCGAGTGCAGCGCACGAGATCCGTGTGGGCTCGTCGCGCGTGGCTTGGGCGAATCGCCACTCCTGCCAGGCGAGCGCGCCGCAGCCGAGGATCAGGAGCGGCAGCCCGAGGCGGGACAGGAGGATCGACATCGTGGCACCCCGTCCACCGATCTTGCCACGCCCTGCTCCGTCGCCATGCGTCCTCCAAGCCGGGCGGGATCGTGGGCGTCGCCGCCGCGGGCCGGGCCTCGCGGTCCCGGGCGGGCTTCCGGTCGTGGGGGAAGGTCGCCATACTCACGACGTGTCCCTCGTCGTCGGCCCCGTACGGATCGCCTCGCCGCTCGCGCAGGCGGCGCTGTCGGGCTACAGCGACGGGCCCATGCGGAGGCTCGCCCGGAGGTTCGGCGCGTCGTACGCGCTCGCCGAGGTGCTGATCGACCGGTTCGCCGTCGAGGCGCGCAGCGAGACGTTCGTGCGGCGCCACCTGAGGCTCGCCGACGACGATCACCCCGTCGGCGGGCAGTTGATGGGCTCGGACCCGCTCCAGTTCCAGGCCGCCGCGCGGCGGCTGGTCGAGGCCGGCTTCGACGTCATCGACGTCAACTTCGGCTGCCCGTCGAAGTCGGCGGTGGGGGGCTGCCGCGGCGGGTACCACCTCGCGCAGCCCACGAACGCCCTCGAGATCGTCGCGCGCGTGCGCGGGACCGTGCCCCCGCACGTGCCCGTCACCGTGAAGATGCGCCGCGGGATCGACGGCTCCGACGAGAGCCGAGAGAAGTGCCTCGAGATCCTCGACGGCGTGTTCCGGCTCGGCGCGGCGGCCGTCACGCTCCACGGGCGTACCGTCGAGCAGGGCTACGTCGGCGCGAGCCGGTGGGCGTTCGTGAAGGAGGCGAAGGCCGCCTACCCCGACCGCACGATCCTCGGCAGCGGCGACCTCTTCACCGCGACGGACTGCGTCCGCATGCTCGCCGAGACGGGCGTCGACGGCGTGTCCGTCGCCCGCGGCGCCATCGGCAACCCGTGGATCTTCGCGAACGCGGCCGCGCTCCTCCGCGGCGAGCCGCACCCCGCGCCCCCGCGGCTCCCCGCGCAACGCGAGGTGCTCGCGGAGCACCTCCGCCTCGCGCGCGAGGTCCACGGCGACGACGACCCGACCCCGCGCCTCCGCAAGCACCTCGTGAAGTACGCGCGGCTGCACCCGCGGCACGCGGACGTGCGCAACGCGTTCGGCCGCGTGAACCGCGTGGCCGACATCGAGGCGGTCCTCGCGCGCTGGTACGCCGACGACGCCGAGGGCGTCTGGGGCGACGAGTGGGTGGGGGTGGTGTCGCAGCGGCCGCCGCCGGACGGTCCGGTCGCCGCCGCGGCGACGGACGCCGGCGTCGGGGATCCCGGATCCGCGTCCCGCGCGTAGCGACGCCAGACCCGGCGGCCGGAGGGTGTCTGGGTGCGCGCTGAGGGCACGCCCCCGGGGGCACAGCGATGCTCCAGTGTTGTCTAGCGTGCTACGAGGGCTCCGGCCTCGTCGACTCGAGATGGTCCGCGTCGATCAGGTCCTGTGGGCGGCCGGATGCCCTCTTGTTGAGGATGAGGTCCGTGCGCCCGAGGACCGGCACCGAGAGGTCGTTGATTTCGACCACCCGCCGCCGTTCCCACGCCGCTCCGAACTCGACACCGTCGATGGCGGTAATCAGATCGATCCGGTGCGGCGGTACACCGATCTGGAACACCGTGCCCGGAGTCGCGAGATCCAAACGGGTGAGGTCCGACAGTGGAGCTCCGAACCGCTGCAGTGCTCGGAAGACGCGGTCCGCGTTGGCGGTGTCCGGCCGTACCCAGAGGTCGATGTCCTTCGTCGTCCGCGGCCATCCGTGGACCGCCAGCGCGTACCCCCCGACGAGCATGTACTCAGCGCGTTCGACGTTCAGTGCGGACAACATGTCGAGGAAGTCGGGATTCAACATTCGGCACTCCCGCGAGGCGGTAGGCCTCCATGGTCAGCGGCCAGACCAGCGCCAAACGCTCGGCGGGCGTCAACTCGCCGGCGAACCCGTCCGGCGGTGCCCCGTTCGGCCCGCTGGGTTCGTCGCCGGAGGGGACGGACGTCCGGCGAATGACTCGCGTAGGAAGGCGAGAACGGTCCATCTGCCCATTGTACCTCATTCGGCGCGTCGCCCGGATCGGTTCGTACGGCGTCCAAGACGGGTCGTGAGTTGATCCTCGGCCGAGGCCCGGCGGCCGGCGCGGGCGCGGGCGCCCACGGGCGTGCACGGCGTGGGAGAATGGGATCGCCCACCGCGACGGGGTGGGCGGCACGAGAGGGCGCCGCGCGGCGCCGAGAAGACCCCCGAGGAGGTGCGTCGTGATGCCCGCGAACGCCCCCGCCGCTTCCGGGCCCGGCGACGTCGTCGCCGCGAGCCCCGTTCGCGTGCGACGGGCCGTGGGGTCGCGCGCACGACGGAGCCGGCCGTGGACGTGGTGGACGTGGTGCCTCGTGGTCGGCGCGTTCGTCGCCGCGTTCCCGCTGCTGATGATCCTCTTCTTCCCCGGCGGGTCGTGTGATCCGGCGCACGCCTCCGAACCAAACGTCGGAGCCCGGCTGCGGCAGCTCGCGCGCGCGATCGACGCGTGGGAGACCCGCTTCGGTGCGTACCCGCCTTCGCGGCTCGCGGCCGGCGCCGCGGAGGGCCCCGAGGCGACGCCGTTCCGCGTGCAACCCCCGAACTCGAACAACGAGGGGATCGAAGCGCTCTACCTCGCGCTGGATCGCGCCGACCTGTTGCCGCCGGAGGCCGAGTTCTGCACGACCAACACGGACGCGGACGCCCTCGCCGGTCCCGAGCCTTCGCAGTCGCTGCTCGAGTTCTGCGATCCGTGGGGGCACCCGCTCGTCTACTTCGTGGCCGCGGACTACGCGGACGCGCTGCGCGACCCGCCGACCTACGTCACCGAGGTCGGGGAGGCGGTGCTGGCGCTGCCGCGGCTCGACCCAACCCGCGCGGTGCGCCGTCCCAGGTCGTACCAGTTGTTCAGCATGGGAATCGACGGCCAGCCGAACACCGACGACGACGTCTCGCTGGAGGACGACGGGTCGGTGTCCGGCGGCCCTTCGATGCGGGGCGGGTGCGGGGGATGATGGGGGGCCGCCCATGGCCCCCGACGTCCCCGCCGCCGTGATCGACCTGCCCTTGTCGGGCCTGCGGTGCGCCGGCTGCGTCGCGACCGTCGAGAAGGTCCTCGCCTCCGTCCCGGGCGTCGCCTCGGTGTCGGTGAACCTCGCGACCTCGCGCGCGACGGTCGGCCTCGCGCCGACGATGGGGCCCGCCGGGGCCGCGTCCGCGGACGCGCTCGGCACCCTCGTCGCCGCGGTGCGCGCGGGCGGCTACGACGTCGGCGCGACGACCACGCGCATCGCCGTCGGCGGGACCGACGCCGGGGGCGCCGCCGACGCGCGGGCGGGCCTCGCGTCGGCGTTGCGCGCGCTGCCGGGCGTGCTCGGGGTGACCGACGACGGCGGCGGCCTCGCGGTCACGCACCTCGCGACGGACGCCGCCGGCCGCGCGGTGCGCGCGACGGCCCGCGCCGCGGGGCGCGCGTCGGCCGTGGCCGACGCCGACCCCGAGCGCACCGCCCGCGCGCGGGAGGCGGCGCGGTGGCGCGCGCGGTTCCTGCTCGCCGGGCCCGTGGCCGCGTTCCTGATGGTCGTGACGATGCCGCACGCGGGCCACGGAGTCCTCGGGTCGCCGTGGCTGCACCTCGCGCTCGCGACGGCGGTGCAGGTCGGGCCGGGCCTCGCGTTCCTCCGCTCGGGGTTCGGCGCCCTGCGCCACGGCGCGGCGTCGATGGACACGCTGATCGCGCTCGGGACCACGGTCGCGTGGGCGGCCAGCGCGGTCGCGGTGGTCGCGCCGGGGCTGTTCCCGGCGGCCGACCGGCCCGCGTGGTTCGACGCGAGCACCGGCATCCTCGCGATCGTCTGCCTCGGGCGGTGGCTCGAGGAGCGGGCGAAGGGTCGCGCCGGCGAGGCGATCCGCGCGCTGGTGGCCCTGGCGCCGCCCACCGCGCGCCTCGTCGCGGACGGCGTCGAACGCGACGTCGCCGCCGACGACGTCGAGGTCGGCGACCTCGTGCGCGTGCGGCCCGGCGAGCGCGTGCCCGTGGACGGCACGCTCGTCGAGGGCGCGGGCGCGCTCGACGAGGCGCTGCTCACCGGCGAGAGCCTGCCGCGCGATCGCGGCGTCGGCGACCCGGTCGTCGCGGGGACGCTCAACCGCGCGGGGACGTTCGTGCTGCGCGCGACGAAGGTCGGCGGCGACACCGCGCTCGCGTCCATCGTCCGCCTCGTGCGCGACGCGCAGGGCAGCCGCGCGCCGGTGCAGCGCCTCGCCGACCGCGTGGCGGCCGTCTTCGTGCCGGTCGTGCTCGTCCTCGCGGTGGCGACGTTCGCGCTCTGGGCCACGGTCGGCGGCGGGGGCGTGGCGACGGCCCTCGCGTTCGCCGTCGCGGTGCTCGTCACGGCGTGCCCGTGCGCGCTCGGCCTCGCGACGCCGACCGCCGTCCTCGTGGGCGCGGGCCGCGCCGCCGGCCTCGGGATCCTCGTCCGCGACGCCGCGGCCCTCGAGGGCGCCGCGGGCGTCACGACGGTCCTCCTCGACAAGACCGGCACGCTGACGACCGGCCACCCGACCGTCACCGACGTGGTCGCGCTCGACGGCGACGAGGCGACGTTCCTCCGCTTCGTCGCGTCCGTCGAGCGGGGGAGCGAGCACCCCGTCGCCGACGCGGTCGTCGCGGCGGCGCGCGCCCGCGGCCTCGTGCTCGAGTCCCCGGACCGCTTCGAGGCGGTGCCCGGCGGGGGCGTGCGCGGCACGGTGCACGGCGACGACGGCAGCGGCCGCGACGTCGTGATCGGGACGGCCGCGCACCTCGGGGCGACCGGCTTCCCGGTCGGCGACCTCGAGGCCCGCGCGGACGCGCTCGCGCGCGAGGGCAAGACGCCGCTCCTCGTCGCGATCGACGACGACGCGGGCCGCCGACCCTTCGGCCTCGTCGCGGTGCGGGACGACGCGAGGCCCGGCGCGGCGCAAGCCGTCGCGCGCCTCGCGGGCCTCGGGCTCGACGTCGCGCTCGTCTCCGGCGACCGCCGCGCGACCGCCGAGGCCGTGGCCGGGACCGTCGGGATCCGGCGCGTGCTCGCCGAGGTGCGGCCCGAGGGGAAGGCCGCCGAGGTCGCGCGCGCGCAGGCGGCGGGCGCGCGGGTCGCGTTCGTCGGCGACGGCGTCAACGACGCGCCGGCGCTCGCGGCGGCCGACGTGGGCATCGCCGTCGGGGCCGGCGCCGACGTGGCGGTCGAGGCCGCCGACGTGACGCTCCTCTCCGACGACGTCGGGCGCGTCGCCGACGCGGTCGAGCTGGCGCGGGCCACGCTGCGCACGATCCGCGGCAACCTCTTCTGGGCGTTCGCCTACAACGTCGCGGCGATCCCGGTCGCGGCGGGCCTCGCGGTCCCGTTCGGCGGGCCGCGCCTCTCGCCCATGGTCGCGTCCGCGCTGATGGCGCTCTCCTCGTTGTTCGTCGTGACGAACTCCCTGCGGCTGCGGCGCTTCACGCCGGGCGGTCCCGCGCGGTGAACGCGAGGCCCTGCGGCCGGCGAGGCCCGCGGCGGGGCCCCCGCGGGGATCGTCCTTCCGCGACCGGGGCCGTCCGGTAGCCTCTCTCCGTGGTGCGCCGACCCCCGCAAGCCGTGGACGTCCCGCCGATGACGGCCCCCGTCGTCGTCGTGGGCGACGTGCACCTCTCGCCGGACCACCCCGACGTCGCGGACCGCTTCGAGGCCTGGCTCGCCGGGCTCGCGGGCCGCTGCGCGCACCTCGTGCTGCTCGGCGACGTGTTCGAGGGCTGGGTCAGTCGGCGACAGGCGCGCGAGCCGTTCGTGCGCCGCTTCCTCGATCGGCTCGCGGGCCTCGCGTCGGCGGGCACCCGCCTGGCGTTCCAGGGCGGCAACCGCGACTTCGCCTTCGACGGCGCGCCCGGCCTGCCCCTCGACCTCTGGCCCGACGTCGTCCGCACGCGCTGGGGGACGCGCACCGTGCTCCTCACGCACGGCGACCTCCTCTGCTCGGCCGACGGCCGCTACCAGCGCATGCGCAAGTTCCTGCGCTCGCCGGTCGTCGACGGCGTGCGCGCGGCGCTCCCGTACGCCGCCGCGACCTACCTCGCGCGCGGCCTGCGCGGGCTGTCGGAGCGCGAGGTCGCGCGCAAGCCGTACGCGGCCATGGGGCTCGACTACGCGCAGGTCCGCGCGTGGCTCGACGCCGCCGGCGCCGACGTGCTCGTGGCCGGCCACGTCCACACCGGCGTCCACCACCGGCTCGCGGGCACGCCCGTGCGCGACGTCCTCGTGCTCAAGGACTGGGACGCCGGCGGCGGCGTCGTGACGTGGGACGGCACGGCGATCGCGCTCGTGCCGCCGGCGCTGCCGTGACGACCCGCTCCCGGGACGCGGCCACCCGGCGGGGGACCGCGAGGCCCGCTCGCCCGCACGGGACCGCGAGGCCCGCTCGCCGCGGGGTCGTGGAGTTCGTGGCGGCCCGTCGCGACATCGATGGGCGGGGTCGCCGGCCGACGGGCCTCGCGTCCCGGACCCTCGAGTGGGGCGTGGCCCCGGCGTCCCGGACCGCCGGGGGCTTGGCCGAAAAGCCTTGGGCCGCGACGGTCGCGGGGCCTATCGTCCCGCCCCCCGCATGACGTCGCCCCGTCCCCAAGTCGTCGCCCTCGACGGCCCCGCCGGCAGCGGGAAGAGCACGGTCGCCAAGCAGCTGGCGCAGCGGCTCGGGTGGGCCCACCTCGACACGGGGGCCATGTATCGGGCGGTGACGTGGCAGGCGATGCAGCGGGGGATCCCCCCGGGTGATGGGGCGGCGGTGGCCGCGCTGGCGGAGGCCGCGCACATCGAGCTCGACCCGGGGACCGGGAGGGTCACGATCGACGGGGCCGACGTGACCGCGCCGATCCGGACCCAGGCGGTGGACGCCGGGGTGAGCGTCGTGGCGGCGATCGCCGAGGTGCGGCGCGTGATGCGGCGGCACCAGCGGGCGTTCGCGAGCCGGGTGGGGCGGGTGGTGGCCGAGGGCCGCGACATGGGGACCCGGGTGTTCCCGGACGCGATCCTGAAGGTGTTCCTGGTGGCCACGGTGGAGGAGCGGGTGCGGCGCCGGGTGGCCGAGCTCCGGGCCAAGGGGGCCGGGGTCGACCCGGAGGCCGTCCGGAAGGCCCTGGTGGAGCGCGACCGGCAGGACGCCAGCCGGGACGAGGACCCCCTCCGGCCGGCCGGGGACGCCGTCGAGGTGGACACCACCGGTCGCACCCCCGCCCAAGTGGTGGATCAGATCCTGGCGCTGGTAACGTCCCGGGTTCTGCCGTCGGAAACGGCCTGAACCCCCGGGAGGGGTTCCGCTCGTGGGGCCGCGGTGGGGCGTCCACGGGCACTTCGCCCGAGGAGCCGGGACCCCGGGTCGAATCCTCCCGATGAAAGTGGTTCTCTGACATGCGCGCACGCGACAAGGTCCGGGCGAAGGAACTGCCCGCCCACGAGCTCCTGAACAGCCTCGAGGCGATCTTCGGTTCCGCGACGGACGACGGCGAGCTCAAGGCCGCCTACGACACGACGACGGCCGAGTTCGCCCCGAACAAGGTGGTGAAGGGCAAGATCGTCGACATCCGCAACGACGAGGTCGTGGTCGACATCGGCTACAAGTCCGAGGGCGTCATCTCGCTCGCCGAGTTCTCCGACGCGACGGCGTACGACGTCGGCGACATCATCGAGGTGCTGCTCGAGTCGGTGGACCAGGCCGCCGGCGGCATCGTCCTCTCGAAGCGCAAGGCCGACCGCATCCGCGGCTGGGAGCGCATCGTCCAGTCCCACAAGGAGGGCGACACGGTCCGCGGGCGCGTGCTCAAGAAGATCAAGGGCGGCCTGCTGGTGGACATCGGCGTCCCGGTGTTCCTGCCGGCGAGCCAGGTCGCGATCCGCCGCACGAACGACATCGGCGAGTTCATCGGCAAGGACATCGAGGCCCGGATCATCAAGATCGACGAGCCGCGGATGAACATCGTCATCTCGCGCCGCAAGCTCATCGAGGAGCAGCGCGACGAGCTGAAGAAGCACCTCCTCGGCGAGATCCAGCCGGGTCAGGTCCGCAAGGGCATCGTCAAGAACATCGCCGACTTCGGCGCGTTCGTCGACCTCGGCGGCATCGACGGCCTGCTCCACATCACCGACATGTCGTGGAGCCGCCTCAACCACCCATCCGAGATGCTCTCGATCGACGACGAGGTCGAGGTCATGGTGCTGCGCGTGGACCACGAGCGCGAGCGCATCGCGCTCGGCCTCAAGCAGAAGTTCGCCAGCCCGTGGGAGACGGTGGAGCTCAAGTACCCCGTCGGCAGCCGCGTGATGGGCAAGGTCGTGAACGTGATGCCGTACGGCGCGTTCGTGAAGCTCGAGGACGGCATCGAGGGCCTCGTCCACATCTCCGAGATGTCGTGGAGCAAGCGCGTCAACCACCCGAGCGAGGTCGTCAAGGTCGGCGACGCGGTCGAGGTGGTGGTGCTCGACATCAACAAGGAGAAGCAGGAGATCTCGCTCGGCATGAAGCAGGCCGACGGGAACCCGTGGGACGAGGTGGACAAGACCTTCCCGGCCGGCACGGTCGTCGAGGGCACGGTCCGCAACCTCACGAACTACGGCGCGTTCATCGAGATCTCGGACGGCGTGGACGGCCTGCTCCACGTCTCCGACATGTCGTGGACCAAGAAGATCGGCAACCCGGCCGAGGTGCTCGAGAAGGGCACGAAGGTCAAGGCGCTGGTCCTCTCCGTGGACAAGGAGAAGAAGCGGATCGCGCTCGGCATGAAGCAGCTCGAGCTCGACCCGTGGCAGCACGACATCGCGGACCGCTTCGCGGTGGGCACCGAGCACGTGGGCGAGGTCACCAAGGTCACCAACTTCGGCGTCTTCGTGGCGCTGGAGAAGGACCTCGAGGGCCTGCTCCACATCTCCGAGCTCACGCCGTCGGACAACCTCGCGCCGGGCACCAAGGTCGGCGTCAAGGTGATCCGCATCGACACGGACGAGCGCAAGATCGGCCTCACGCTGGTCCGCGGCGCGACCCCGGCGTCGTAACCGCCCCCGTCGTTCCCACCGGACGCCGTGCCCCACCCCGGGGCACGGCGTCCTTCGTTGGTCGGCCGGCGTCGCCGGTCCGCGCGGGTGACGCGGACGTGACGCCGGGGGAGGATGTCAGGGGGATGCGTGCGGTCCTCGCCGTCGCCGTCGCCCTCCTGTGCGTCGCGTGCAGCGCGGACGCGCGGAAGGGGCGCGTCTACCGCGGGCCCGCCGACGGCTCGCACGAGGGCGGCGCGGCCGATCCCGCGGCGGCCGGCGAGGGCGCCGCGCCCGGCGAGGCGGTCGAGATGGACCCGTCCGAGGCCGAAGCCGTGGTCGCCGAACGCAAGGCCG
>JAEUHO010000337.1 GCA_016795345.1 Planctomycetia bacterium
GTCGCGGTCTCGTCCGACCGGGCCGGGGCGGCGCGTCCCCGTGCTCGCGGACGCCCCGCCGATCCGGCTCCCCGAGGCGCGGCTGTCGCTGGTCGGCATCGTGCGGTGGGTGTTCCGGCCGCTCGAGGCGCCGCCCCCGCCGCGCCGGCGCGCCCGCGACGACGCCGACGACCTCGCGGACGGCCCCGCCGGCGCGTGAGGGCCCGCGCGGGAACGAGATCGGACGATCGTGGCCGCGCGCCGTGGGGTGGATCGCGAGGAGCGAGGCGGACCGCGTGTTCCGGACACGCCGACGACGAGGGACGAAGCGAGACACCCCGCGCCGCCGGCCCACGCGTCGGAGATCGTTCCCGCGGGGGCCCTGAGCGCCCATCCCGGAAGTGCCCGTCGCGAGCCCGGCGCGGCCGACGCGGGGTGGGCACGCGCCGCCGGGGACGCCCCGGAGGCGGGTGCGGATCCCTCTCTTCAAGCGCGCTGGGGGGCTTCCCGGCGAAGCGGCCCGCCGGCCCGTTCGCCGCGGCGCCGCGCGATCAGCGCGTCGCGTCGAGCCAGGCCAACCAGTCCGTGGCCTGCTTGCGCCCCGCGACGTCGTCCGCGTAGGCCAGCTCGAGGAACCGCGTGAGGTGCACGCGGGCCTTGGCGGGATCGCGCAGCGGGCCCGGCGTGGCCGGGTCGGCGAGCAGGGTGCCGAGCGCGAGGTGCGCCTCCACCAGCTTCGGGTCGATCAGCAGCGCCCGTTCGTAGGCGGCGCGCTCCGCGGCGCGGTCGCCGCCGGCCTCCCGCGCGAGCAGCGCGAGGTTGTACAACGTCGAGGCGTCGGTCGGCGCGAGGTCGGACGCGCGCCGGAACGCGAGGGCCGCGCCCGCGCGGTCGCCGCGCGCGCCGAGCACCACGCCGAGGTTGTGCCAGGCGCGGTGGAACGTCGGCTCCTCCTTCAGCACCTGCCGGAACGCCGCCTCCGCCGACGCGTAGTCGCCGCGGTGCACGTGGACGACGCCCATGTTGTTGCGGAGCGTCGCGTCGTCGCCGCGCAGCTCGAGCGCCGCCTCGAGGTGGTTGAGCGCCTCGCGCGCCTCGCCGAGCTGGTCCTCGGCGACCGCGAGGTCGTTGAGCGCGCCCGCGTCCTCGGGGTCCATGGAGACCTGCTCGAGGAACCGGGCCTTCGCCGTCGGCCAGTCCGCCGCCCGCACGGCGCGCGCGCCGAGGACGCCCTTGGCCTTGGCCTTCACCTTGTACGACGCGTCGGGCCGCGCGGCGGCCGCGAGGATCGCGTCCTCGGCCTGCGCGCCGGCCGACGGCGACGAGGCGGCCGCCATCGTCAGCGCGACGTTCACCGCCGCGGGCTGGAACGCCGGGTCCACCTCCAGCGCCTTCGCGAAGTGCGCCGACGCCGCGGCATCGACGCCGCGCCGGAACGCGAGCGCGCCCAGGTTGTTGTAGGGCACCGGGTCGCGGGGCGCGAGCGCGATGGCCGCGCGGTACGCCGCACGGGCCTCCTCGAGGCGCCCCAGCCGCTCGAGCGCGACGCCGCGGTGGTTCAGCGCGCGCGCGTTCCGCGGGTCGATCGCGACGGCCTCGTCGAGCACCGCCAGGGCCTCGGCGGGCCGCGCGAGCTCGATCAGCACCGCGCCGCGGTTCACGCGCACGAACGCGTTGCGCGGGTCGAGGGACGCCGCCTTGGCGTAGGCCTCGGCCGCCTCGTCCTTCTGCCCCGCCGTCGAGAGCGCGTACCCGCGCACGCCCCAGGCGACGGCCGACGTCGGCCGGGCCTTCACGGCCTCCTCGGACAGCCGCAGGGCCTGGGCCCGGTCGCCGTCGCGGGCGGCCTTGACGGCGTCGGCCGCCGGGTCGTCGGCGCCCGCGACGGGTCGGGCCCCCGCCGCCAGCGCGACGACGAGCCCCGGGAGGGCGAGGAACCGGCGGAAGCGGCGCATCCCGAGAGGGTACACGGTCCGGGGAATCGGCGGCCCCGTTCTCCGTTCGGCCCGGTACGCTCGGTACCGAGCCCGACGTCCCGCCCCGCCGCGCCCCGCGATACGCTCGCCGCGGCGGGCCGGCCCGCCGGTCGGCCCCTCCACGGTCAAGGACGCCCCGTCGCCATCCGCACCGCCGCCCGCCTCCTCCCGCTGCTCCTCCTCGCCCTCGTGAACCTCGGGGTCGCGGCCGAGGGCGTCTCGTGCGCGGCCGGCGACCGCGCGTGGCGCCGGGCGGCCGACGCCGACACGATCCCGCGGCTGTACGTGCTCGGGTTCGACGGCGTGGACCCCCGCATCGTCGCGGACTACCTCGCGCGGGGCCGGCTCCCGGCGATCGCCGCCCTCGTCGCCCGCGGCGGCCTCCACCACCTCCAGAGCGAGATCCCGCCCGAGTCGCCCGTCGCGTGGGCCTCGATGCAGACCGGCCTCGGCCCGGCCCACCACGGCATCTTCGACTTCGTGGGCCGCGACCCCGCGGTGACCGGCTACCAGCCCGTCAACGGGATGGTGGACTTCGCGGCCCCTCCGTTCCTGTTCGGCCTCGTGCCGACGCGCCCGCCCCGCGTGGCGTCGCGCCTCGCCGCGCCCACCTTCCTCGACGTCGTCAACGCCGCCGGCTACGAGGTGCTCGGCCTCCGCCCGCCGCTCACGTTCCCGGCGCGCCCGGCCCCGGGCAAACGCCTCCTCACGGGCCTCGGCACGCCGGACCTCGCGGGCACGAACGGCGCGTACGCCTACTACCGCAGCGGCCTCGGCCTGACCCCCGAGTACACGATCTTCAACGGCCACTACCTCCAGCTCGAGGGCGGCAAGAAGGCGACGACGTTCCGCACGGTCCTCGAGGGTCCGTTCGACCGCACGCGGCGCGACGCGTCCGGCGGGTACCCGCGCATCACGGTGCCGCTCGTCTTCGAGCGCGTGCTGCCGGACGGCCCCGTCACCGTCGTCCTCCAGGGGGAGCGCGCCACGGTGGCCCTGGGCGAGACCACGCCGTGGATGCAGGCGACGTTCACGACGCCGACGCTCCCGCCGTGGACGATGTCCGGCCGCGTGCGGTTCCGCGTCCGCAGCGTCGAGCCCCTCGAGGTGCTCACGGAGCCCGTCCAGCTCGACCCGCGCACGCCGGCGCTCCCCATCTCGAGCCCCGCCGACTTCGCCGCCGCCATCGAGGCCGACGACGGCGGCTACGCCACCATGGGCTGGCTCGAGCCGACGTTCCCGCTCAACGACGGCCTCCTCGACCCGACCACGTTCGTCAAGCACGTCCTCGAGCTGATGGACCGCGACCACGCGATGCTGCGCGCGTGCCTGCGCAAGCCCGCGCCGCTCGTGTTCCACGTCTTCACGCAGACCGACCGCGCCGCCCACTGCCTCTGGTGGCTGCGCGACGCGGACCACCCCTTCGCCAGGCTCCCCGGCAACGCCGAGCACTTCGCGGGCCGCGACCCGCTGCTCGAGGTCTACGAGCGCATGGACCGCGTGATCGGCGACGTGGCCGCGCGCCTCGCGCCCGACGACACGCTGCTCGTCGTCTCCGACCACGGCTTCCAGTCGTTCCGCTACGGCTTCAACGTCAACCAATGGCTCCTCAACGAGGGCTACCTGACGCTGAAGGACCCGGAGGCCCGCGTCGACGAGGGCAACCTCCACCAGTTCTTCAGCGGGGCGCTCACCGGCGACGCCGTGGACTGGTCGCGCACGCGCGCCTACGCGCTCGGCCTCGGGCAGATCTACCTCAACCGCCGCGGCCGCGAGCCCGAGGGGATCGTCGCCGACGCCGAGGTGCCGGGGCTGATCCGCGAGCTCTCCGAGAAGCTCCTCGCCTTCCGGGACGACCGCCACGGCGGCCGCGCCCCGCTCTCGCGCGTATACGACCTCACGCAGCTCTACCGCGGCCCGCGGGCCCACCTCGCCGCGGAGCTGCAGCTCGGCTTCGGCCCCGACTACCGCGTCTCGTGGCAGACGGCGCTGCTGCGCGACCTGCGCGTCAAGGGCACCCCGCCCGTGGAGGAGAACAAGGTCCCGTGGTCCGGCGACCACTGCAGCACCGACCGCGACCTCGTCCCCGGCTTCCTCCTCACGAACCGCGCGCTCCCGCCGGCCCCCGCCGACCGTCCGTACAACGTGAAGGACATCGCCGCGACCGTCCTCGCGCACTTCGGGCTCGGCGTGGCGCACCTCGAGGGCGTGCCGCTCCCGCTCTCCCCGCCGGCGCGCGACGCGACCCCGCCGCGTTGACCGCGAGGCCCGGTCCGCCGCGACGGGCGGGACCGCGGGGCGCCGCGCCGGTCGAACGGACGCGCGCGGCGACGGGGCGCCGGCGGATCACGGCGGCGGACGGGCCTCGCGTACCGAGGCCGTGGACCGCGTCCCGATCCCCGCGACCCGATCCCCTTGGCCCGGTCCCCTTGGCCCGATCCCCAGCGACAACTCGCCGCGCGCGACGCGGGGCCCCCGCGAAGGGCCGGCGCCCGCACGCGCGACGGCGCCGAGGTCCGGCTCGGCCTACTCGCCCGCGAGGGCGCCCATCATCAGCGTGAGGCGCTCGGCGGCCACCGCGTTCGCCGGCCGCACGGCCTTGCCCGCGGCGGGCGGGAAGTCGGGCCAGAACACGAGGTGCTCGACCTCGGTCGTGCCGAGCTGCCGCCGCAGGAAGACCGTCGCCGCGTCCTTCAGCTGCCGGCGGACGAGGTCCGGCGGGCTGTTCGGCGCCATCAGGGTCTGGGCGAGCGCGTCGTAGCCGGCGGCCTCCACCGCCGCCACCTCGAGCCCCACGAGCACGCGGCGGTCGCCGCCGCACGCGATGCACCGGCGGTCGCCGAGGCACACGGGGCACGGCGGGCGCTCCTTCGCCTCGGTCGCGCCGAGGTCGGCGCCGGTGCCGCCGCAGTAGCCGCACTGCCCGCGGCCGATCGCCGCGAGGTAGGCCGTCGCGGCGGCGGCCGGCACGTGCAGGGCCTCGGCGAGCCGCGCCGCGGCCTTCTCGTCGCCGAGGACGCGGCGGCGCTCGCGCACCCACTCGTCCTGGGCGGGCGAGAGGCACCGCGCGCAGACGGGGCTCGTCTCGTCCGACGTCGGCACCC
Source organism: Planctomycetia bacterium (assembly GCA_016795345.1). Taxonomy (GTDB): domain Bacteria; phylum Planctomycetota; class PLA2; order PLA2; family JAEUHO01; genus JAEUHO01. Next base: position 5,060 of record JAEUHO010000337.1, read on the forward strand.
AGTCGAACTCCTCGCGGCAGGTCGGGCAGCGGCGGCCGTACGCGTGGACGTCGGCGCGGCAGTGCGGGCACTGCGCCTTGCCCGCCGCCCAGACCACGTCCGGCCGGTCGAGGGCGAACATCGACAGCGCGACGAGGGTCAACACGGCGACGCCGGTGACGACGAGCCAGCCCATGGACCGCGGGATCGCCACGCAGCGCCTCCGACCCCCGGGGACACGCCCCGGTGGCCCCGGATCCTACGGTGCCGCCACGGTTCGGCGCCGTCCGGCGCGAGGTGCTGCCGCGGCGCGGCGGCCGGCGCGCCACGCGGCGGCGGGGTCATCGCCGACGGCGCGCCGGCCGGCCCCACCCGCCGCCGCCCGGGGTCTCGATCCGCAGCACGTCGCCGGGCCGGACCTCGAGCCGTCCCCGCGCGGGCAGGCGTCGCGCGCGGCCCCCGCGCCACCACGTGAGCCGGCCCGCGCGGCCGGGGGCGCCGCCCGCGGCGCCCGGCGGCGGGTCGTCGTGGCGCGTCATCAGCCACGCGAACACCGCGGGCGCGGTGACCTCGAGCTCGCGCACGATCCCGTCGCCGCCGCGGTGGCGCCCCGCGCCGCCCGACCCGCGCCGCAGCCCGTGCCGCCGGACGCGCACGGGCAGGCGGGCCTCGAGCACCTCGACGGGCGTCGCGCGCGTGTTCGTCATGTGCTGCTGCAGGCCCGACGCGCCGGGGCCCGCGGGCCCGCCGCCCGCGCCCGCGGGCACGGTCTCGTAGTACGACGCGAACGCCGGCCCCCCCGCCGTCGGGCCGAGGGTCCAGTTCGACATCGTGCCCGCGCCGGGCGCGCCGAAGCGATCGGGCCAGAGGCGGCCCGCGGCGAGCCACAACGCGTCCACGACGCGCTGGCTCGTCTCGACGTTGCCGCCGGCCACCGGCGCCGGGTACGGGGCGTCGAGGAACGACCCGGGCGGGATCACGACGTCCGTCGTCGCGAGCAGGCCGTCGTTGCTCGGGGTGTCGCCGCCGCAGAGGCAGCGCACCAGGTACCACGCGGCGCTGCGCGTGACGGCGGCCGAGGCGTTGAGCCCCTCGCCGACCGGGCCCGTCGTGCCGGTGAAGTCGAGGCGCAGCCGCGGCCCGCGCTTCGCGAGGGCCAGCCGCACCACCGCGGGGCGGCCGTCGGCGCCGGGCACGCCGAGCCGCAGCGCCACGCGCGCCGCGCCGTCGGGGAGGCCCGCGAGCGCGCGCCGCGCGATCTGCCCCGCGTACCCGAGCAGGGCCCGGGCCCGCGACGCGAGGCCCGCCGCGCCGTGCCGCGCGGCGAGCGCGTCGAGCCGCGCGAGCCCGTGGGCCAGCGCGCCGCGTTTCGCCGCGAGGTCGGCGAGCCGCTCCTCCGGCCGCCGCAGGTTGGCGAGGAGGAGGCGCGTGAGGTCGTCGTCGGGCACGCCGCCGCGCACCCACCGGACCGGCGGGATCCGCACGCCCTCGGCGTGCACGTCGTCCTGCGGCGCCATGGAGCCCGGCACCGCGCCGCCGATGTCGGCGTGGTGCGCGCGGATCGCGACGAGGAACCGCACGCGCCCCCGCGCGTCGCACCACGGCGCGATCGCGGTGACGTCGGGAAGGTGGGTCCCGCCCTCGTACGGGTCGTTGACGAGCACGACGTCGCCGCGGCGGAACGGCACGCGCGCGAGCGCGGCGCGCACCGAGAGCGGCATCGCGCCGAGGTGCACGGGGATGTGCGCGGCGTGGGCCACCATGCGCCCCTCGCCGTCGAAGACGGCCGCGGAGAGGTCGCGCCGCTCCTTCACGTTGGTGCTGGCGGCGGTGCGCACGCACGCCTCCGCCATCTCCTCCGCGACCGACTCGAGCAGGTCGCGCGTGAGCGCGAGGTCCACGGCGTCGATCACGGCCGCCCTCCCCGCACGCGCAGCGTGCCGTCGGCGGCCACGCGCGCGGTCGCGCCCGCGGGCACCCACGTCGTCGAGGTGGGCTCGGCCACGGCCGCCGGGCCCTCGTCCACGGCGCCGACGGGAAGGGCGGCCCGCCGGGGGTGCGCGACGGGCCCCGCGAGGCCCGCGACGCGCGCGGCCGCGCGCGGACGGCGCCGGCCCGCGACGCCGGGCCGCGCGTCGTCGCCGACCTCGAACGGCGCGGGGGCCGTGCGGGCGCGCGCGCGCAGGCGCACCGCCTCGACCCCGCGGCCCGCGTCGTCCCAGCCGCGCCGCGCGCGGTGCGCGGCGTGGAACGCGGCGCGCCAGCCGGGGCCGAACGGCACCACCAGCTCGCTCCCCTGGCCCGCGTACCGCGCGTCCACCTCGACGACCACGGCCGCGGCGCGTTCGCCGCCCGCGGCCACGGCGTCGCGCGCGTCGGCCGCGAGCCGCCGGGCCTCGCGTGCGAGGCGCACGTCCGCGGCCCCCCGCACGTCCCTCGACGCGTCGGCGCCCCGCGGCGCGAGCCGCGCGCCCTGCGCCGCGAACGTGCCGGGCGACCACGGGACGACGACCTCGTCGAGCCCGAGGTGGGCCGCCACCGCCGCGGCGAGGCAGCCGCCCGCGCCGCCGAACGCGACGAGCGCGGCGCCCCGCGGGTCGCGTCCGGCGGCCGCCGA
>JAEUHO010000341.1 GCA_016795345.1 Planctomycetia bacterium
CCGCGCGGTGACCCTCGCCACGTCCCTCGGGCGGCCCCTCCTCGTCCTCGAGGCGTTCCGCTCCGACACGCGGTACGCCTGCGCCCGGTTCCACCGCTTCGTCCTCGACGGCATGGCCGACCAGGCCGTGCGGTTCGCGTCGGTGGGGGTGGCGTACTACCCGTACGTCGAGCCGGTCCCGGGCGCGGGCAAGGGCCTGCTCGCCGCGCTCGCCGCCTCCGCGTGCGCCGTCGTCACCGACGCGTCGCCCGCGTCGTTCCAACCGCGCATGCGGGCCGCGGCGGCCAAGCGCCTCGACGTCCGCCTCGAGGCCGTCGACGGCTCGGGGCTCCTCCCCCGCGCCGCGATCCGCGACGCACTCGACGACCCGCGCGCCTTCCGCGCCCGGTTCCGCCGCGCGCTGCCGCCGGTCGCCTTCGCCGGCGCCGTCGAGGACCCGCTCGCGACGCCGCCCCCGCGCACCCTCGAGCGCCTCCCCGTCGAGGTTGCCGACCGCTGGCACCCCGTCCGCAAGGCGCTGCTCGACGGCGACCCCGACCTCCTCGCGCGCTTCCGCGTGGACGCCGCGGTCGGCCCCGTCGCGCTCCGCGGCGGCGAGGTCGCGGCCCGCGAGGCGTTCGCGGCCGCGCTCCGCGCGCCCGCCGCGGCCTTCGCCCCCGATCTCGACGCGTGGCTCCGCTTCGGCCACCTCTCCGCCGAGGAGGTCGCGCGCACGCTCCTGCTGCGCGACGGTCGCATCGCGTCCGTGGACCTCGTGAAGGACGCCGTCGTCGACCACGGCTGGTGGACGCCGAGCCCCGCCGTGGACGGGTTCCTCGAGCACGTCGTCCTCCGCCGCGAGCACGCGCTCCACCGCGCCGAACGCCGCGGCCGCGACGGCGACCGCTACGTCGCGCTCCCGGCCGACGTCCGCGCGCGCCTCGAACGCGCCGCCGCCGTCCCCGGCCGTGTCTGCGCCGACGTCGCCGCGCTCGAGGCCGGCGCCGGGCCCGACCCCGCGTGGAACGCGCTGCAGCACGCGCTGCGCACCGAGGGCCGCCTCCCCGTCGGCGCGCGGTGGCGCTGGACGCGGGGCCTCCTCGAGGCGACCCCCGACCCGCGCGACGCGTTCGACCTCGCGGTCCACCTCACGCACAAGTACGCGCTCGACGGCCGCGACCCGGCGGTGATCGCCGCCCTCACCGAGGTGTTCGTCGACGCCGTCGCGCCGCGCGAGCGTCCGGGCGCCCCCGCGGCCGGCGGTCCGAAGGGCGGTCGTCCGGCGAAGGGACGCAAGGCCCCGCGCGCGCCGCAGGGGCGCGGCCAACCCCGCGACCGGACGCCCCGCGACGCGAAGCCCCAGGGCCCGCGGGGACGCGACCCGAGTCCCCAGGACCCGCAGCGACGCGACGCGAGGCCCGGTGGCCCGCCGCGTCCCGAGGCGGGCCCCCGCGAGCCGAGGCCGGGCGGCCCGACGGGCCCGCGTCCGCCCCGCGACCCGCGGCCGCCGCCGCCGAGTGCACCGCCGAGTGCGCCGCCGCGCGCGTGACGGCCGACGGGCCGTCCGCGGGGCCCGGCCACATGCATAGGAGTCCTGACGAACGGCCGCCGGGCCTCGCGTCCCCGCGCGCGGGGCCGCGATCGCCGGGACCGCCGCGCCGCCGCCCCGTCGTCGCGCTGCGCCCGAACCGTGGCCGCGTCAGAGCGGGATGTTGCCGTGTTTCTTCGGCGGGTTCTTGTCGCGCTTCGTCGAGAAGTACGTGAGCGCCTGGATCAGCTTCGGCCGGGTCAGCTTCGGCTCGATGACGTCGTCGAGGTAGCCCATCTCGGCGGCGACGTACGGGTTGGCGAAGCGCTCGCGGTACTCCGCGGTCTTCGCCGCCTCGGCGGCCACGGGGTCCTTCGCCGCCGAGATCTCCTTCTTGAAGATGATCTCGACCGCGCCCTTGGCGCCCATCACCGCGACCTCGGCCGACGGCCAGCCCGCGTTCCAGTCGCCGCGGATGTGCTTGCTCGACATGACGTCGTACGCGCCGCCGTAGGCCTTGCGCGTGATGACCGTCAGCTTCGGCACCGTCGCCTCGCAGTAGGCGTACAGGAGCTTGGCGCCGTGCTTGATGATGCCGTTCCACTCCTGGTCGGTGCCCGGCAGGAACCCGGGCACGTCCTCGAAGGTCACGAGGGGGATGTTGAACGCGTCGCAGAAGCGGACGAACCGCGCGGCCTTCACCGACGCGTGGATGTCGAGGCAGCCCGCGAGGATCTGCGGCTGGTTCGCGACGATGCCCACGGGCCGGCCGTTGAGGCGCGCGAACCCGACGACGATGTTCTCGGCGTAGCCGTCGTGCACCTCGAGGAGGTCGCCGTCGTCGACGACGAGCCGCACGACCTCCTTCATGTCGTAGGGCCGGTTCGGGTCGGCCGGGACGATGTGGTTGAGGCGCTCCTCGGCGCGGTTCGGGTCGTCCGTCGGCGCCTTCACCGGCGGCGACTCCGTGTTGTTCTGCGGGAGGAACGAGAGCAGCCGCCGGAGCGTCGCGAGCGCGCCCGCGTCGTCGGCGGCCCGGAAGTGCGCGACGCCGGACTTCACCGCGTGCGCCGACGCGCCGCCGAGGTCCTCGCTCGTCACGTCCTCGTGGGTCACCGTCTTCACGACGTTGGGGCCCGTCACGAACATGTACGACGTGTTCTCGACCATCACGATGAAGTCGGTGATGGCGGGGGAGTAGACGGCGCCGCCCGCGCACGGCCCCATGACCGCCGAGAGCTGCGGGATCACGCCCGAGCACAACGTGTTGCGGAGGAATATCTCCGCGTACCCGCCGAGGCTGACCACGCCCTCCTGGATACGCGCGCCGCCCGAGTCGTTGAGCCCCACGACCGGCACGCCGGTCTTGAGCGCGACGTCCATCAGCTTGCAGATCTTCTCGGCGTTGGCGCCCGACAGCGACCCGCCGAACACCGTGAAGTCCTGCGCGAACACCGCCACGGGCCGGCCGTCGACGCGCCCGAAGCCCGAGACCACGCCGTCGCCGGGGACGACCTTGTCCTCCATGCCGAAGTCGCGGCAGCGGTGCGTCTTGAACGCGTCGAGCTCCTCGAAGGTCCCGCGGTCGAGGAAGAGGTCGATGCGCTCCCGGGCCGTCAGCTTGCCGCGCTCGTGCTGCTTGCGGATGGCGTCGGCGCCGCCGCCCAGCTGGGTGGCCTCCCGACGGGCGCGCAGGTCTTCGATCCGGGGGTCTTCGGCGGTGCTCATGGCGGGGAATCCTAAGACGAGACCCCCGGAAGCCGTCATCCATGGAGGGAGGGCCGCGGTCGGCGGGCCGGCACGGTCGGCGGGGCCCGGGACGCGGTCCCCCGCGGGGGACGGCGAGCCGTTCGCCGGCGTCCCGGCGACCGGGCCTCGCGTCCCGGAGGATCGCCGTCCGCCCTGCCGGCGCGGTCGGCTGCGGGTACGATGGGGGACGGAGCGAACGACCATGGACCGGCCGCAGTGGATCGTCGGTGGAGCGGTGGGGGTGGCCGTGGCCACGCTCGTCGTCCTGTCGTGGATCCCGACCGCCTCGCCGCGACCGGTGCCGTCGGCCCCGGCGCCGATGGCTGCGTCGGACGTGCCCGCGTCCGACCCGCCCGCCGGGGTCGCGGCGCCGCCGGCCGTCCCCGCCGGGCGTGCCGACGATGCGGGGCGCGACCCCGCGAGCCGGTCGTCCGACGCCGCGTCGGCCTCGACGGGCACGCGCGCCGGGCACGCCGGCCTCTCCGCCGCGGTGACGCGCGCGTTCGACGCCGCGAAGGCGCACGGCAGACCGCTCCTCGTGGTCGTCGCGCCGACCGTCGAGGCGTCGAAGCCGGCGCGGACCGGCGCGCTGACGGCGGTGCTCGGCGTGGGCCGGCCGGACGTCGGCCTCGCGTTCGCGACGGTGGCCGAGATCGTGGCGGCGCCGCGCGCGGCGCTCGGCGACGCGATCGCGGACGGGGCCCACGGGAGCGGGCCGTCGCCGTTCGCGGTGTTGTTCGAGACCGACGGCACGACGCCCGCGACGGTGGTGGTGCCGTGGGACCCGGCCCTCGACGCGGTGGGGATGCGGTGGTGGTCGTTGGCCCTCGGGCGGGCGTTCCGGTCGAGCCTCGAGGCCGACGCGGCGTCGGGCGGGCCGACCGAGGACGAGGAACGGGCGATGGCCGCGCTCGACCGCCTCGCGGCCGCCGTGGACGCGGCCGTGATCGGCGACCGCGCGCGTCGCGACCGTCGGCACACGCAACGGACGTACGTCGACGACCTCCTCCTCGACCCTGCCGAACGACGGGCCGACCCGATCGGGCGCCTCGCGTGCGCCGACGACGCGGAGCTGCCCGAGCTGCGCCGCGTGCTGACCGTCGGCCTGCGACAGTCGATCCCGCGGTGGTCGGGGCTCGCGTGGAAGGAGGACGCTTCCCGGACGCCGCCGTTCCAGGTGCGCGACGACGCGTGGTGCGGGACGACGATCGGGGTCGCCGACGAGGCGGAGCGGCTGCGGGGGCTCGCGCGGGACGCGGCGAGGTCGGTGCCGGTCGCGCCGATCCTGGTCTTCGACGCGACCACGCCGTGAACGCGCGGCCCCTCACGCTCCGGATCGCCGCGGGCGCGTGGCTCGCGCTCGTCGGGGCGGCGTCGGTCGGGTGCGGCGAGCCCGCGCCCGCGTCGAAGCCGGTCGCGTCACCGGTCGCGACGCCGTCGGCCGAGCCCGCGCCGACGCCGCCTCCGCCCGCCGAGCCGCCGACCGCGACACCGGCCCAGCCCGACGACGCGCCCGAGCCCGACGCCGCGCCCGCGGACGGGGACGTGGCGCCCGAGCCCGACCTCGCGCCGGGCCCGGCGGCCCTCGACCTGGCGCGCCGCCTCGGGCGGCCGCTCCTCGTGTTCCTCGTGCCGCACGACGCCGCCGACCGCGCCGATCGGGCGCGCGCGCTCGACCTCCTCCTCCAGCCCGACCTCGTCGCCGCGCGTGTGCCCCTGGTGTTCGCACACGCGGCCGCGCTCGCCGCCGCGGACCTCGACGCGGTGGCGCCGGGCGCGTCGGCGGGCGCGCCGTTCGCCGTCGTCGTCGAGACCGACGGGCGCGGCGGGGCCACGCAGTGGATCCCGTGGCCCGCGGCGCTCGCGGGGCCGTCCGGGTACGTGTCGTTCGACCTGGCGCACCAGGCGACGTCGCGGGACGCGCAGGGCCCGGACCGCGCGTGGTGGGACCTCGCGCGCGCGCTCGAGGCGGCCCTCGTCGGCGGCCCTTCGACGGTCGCGCGTCGGGCCGCGCAGCGCGCCGCGGCCGGCGACCCGGCCCCGGACCTCTTCGGCGCGGACGCCCGCGAGGGCCGCCGCCGCCGCGCCGTCGCGCTGGCCGAGGCGTGGCGACGCGATCCGATCCCGGGCACGCAGTGGGTCCCGATCGCGGAGGTCGCGTTCCCGCCCACGCCCGGCGCCGGCGCGTGGTGCGGCACGGGCGAGTCCCTCTGGGATCGCGGGTCGTCGCGGTTCCCGGTGCGCGCGCCGGAGTTCGAACTCGACGACGCGTCGGACGACGGCGGCCCGATCCGCGTGCGCCTGCGGGAGCGCCCGGCTCCGCGGCCGGCGGTCGAGCCCCTGCGCGACGACGACGACGAACGGCCACCGGGCCTTGCGTCCCCCGCGCCCCGACGGCGCCTCGAGTTCCTCCCGCCCGCGCGGTGACGGGCGCGGCGCCCGCCGTCCGGTAGGCTGCCGTCGTGAAGCTCGTCGCCGTCACCATGGTCCGCGACGAGGCGGACGTCCTGCCGTACACGGTCGGGGCGTTGCTCGCGCAGGGCGTCGCGCACGTCGTCGTCGTGGACCACGGCAGCACCGACGGCACCCGCGACCTCCTCGCCGACCTCGCGCGCGCCGCGCCCGTGACCGTGTTCGACGAGCCGGACCCGCTCTACCTCCAGGCCGCGCGGCTCACGATCGCGGCGACGTGGGCCGCGGAGCGGCTGCGCCCGGACTTCGTCGTGCCGTTCGACGCGGACGAGTGCTGGGTGCTGCCGCGCCGGTTCCCGCGACGCGCGCGGGCCGTCGCGACCGCGATCCTCGACCGCGTGCCGACGGGCCTCGACGACCCCGCCGACCCGAACCCGTTCACGCGCATGGCGTGGCGGCGGGGCCCGGAGTACCAGAAGGTGATCGTGCGGTGGCGGCCCGGCACGCGCCTCGAGATGGGGAACCACTGGGCGCTGTCGCGGCACGGGCTGCACGTGGACGTCGAGCCGTGCGAGGGCCTCGTGCTGCACCACGCGCCCGTGCGGTCGCTCGCGCAGTTCCACCGGAAGATGCTCCACGGCAAACGCGCGCGGGAGGCGCTCGGCGACCTCGTCCCCGCGACCATGAGCTTCCACTGGACGCACTTCGGCGCGATCGCGGAGCGGGGCATCGAGGCCACGGCCGAGGAGTACGCGCGGTCGCAGGTCGTCGCGGACCCGCGGGGCGTGCTGGTGCACGACCCGATCGCGTGGACGACGGTCAGCCCCGGGGGCACGCGAGGCCCGGCCCGCGCCACGGGCGTCGTCCCGCCCGCGGCGCCGCGCGTCCTGGCGGTGCCGCCGCGGACGGGGTGACGGACGCTACCGCAGCTCGCGGCGGCCCATGGCGACGAGGTGCCCGAGGGCGCACCCCGCGCAGCCGCACGCGCCGCGGAAGCGGAGCGCGGCCGCGCCGCCGCGCGCGGGCGCCGGTTCGGCCGCACGGGGCGCGGCGGCGTGCTCGGTCGTGCGGACGGCCGGGCGCGCGGGCGCCGCGCCGGTCTCGGTCTTCCCGTCGGCGCGGTAGATGCTCGTGCCGGCCTTGATCGTCTCGACGACGGTCAGCTCGCTCAGCTTCTCGATGTCCGTCGCCGTCGGGTCCGCGGAGAGGACGACGAAGTCGGCGACCTTGCCGGCCTCGAGCGAGCCCTTCGTCGCCTCCTCGAAGTGCTGCCAGGCCCCCCAGAGCGTGAGGCTCTTCAGCGCGTCGTTCACGCCGATGCGCTCGTCCGCGCCGAGGATGTCGCCGCTGCGGGTCCGGCGCGTGACGACGGCCGAGAGGATGCGGATCGCGCTCGGCTGCGCGACCGGGGAGTCGTGGTGCTGGGTGAAGATCAGGCCGCGGCGCAGCGCGGAGCTGGCGGGCGAGATCTTCTCGGCCCGGACCGCGCCCAGCGTCTCGTCGCGGTGCCAGTCGCCCCAGTAGAAGCAGTGCATGCCGAAGAACGACGGCATGACGCCGAGCTGCTTCATGGCGTCGAGCTGGTCCATCCGGGCGGTCTGGGCGTGGATGGCCACGGAGCGTCGGTCCGCCGGCCCGTGCTTCGCCACGGCTTCGCGCACCGCCGACAGGTACTGGTCGATCGCGGCGTCGCCGTTGCAGTGGGCGAGCACCTGCCACCCGTTGGCGTACGCCTTCGAGACCTTGGCGGCGATCACCTTGTCGGGCAGCGTCTCGTACCCGCGGTAGTTGGCGGCCGCGCCCGGCGGGGGGACGACGTACGGCTGCGTCAGGTACCCCGTCTTGCCCTGGATCGAGCCGTCGAGGTTCAGCTTCACGCCGCCGACGCGGTAGCGGTTGACGTAGGCGCGGGCGTGCCACGGCGTCCTCAGCTCCGGCGGCTCGTCGGTGAAGACCATGTCGAGGTACGAGACGACGTCGATCTTCATCCGGCCGGCCTCGGCGAGCCGGACGAAGGCGGCGTGCGCCGGGCCGGTGGCGCGCCCCTCCTGCGCGGTCGTGAAGCCGTGTCGGACGTACATGTCCTGGCCCAGGATCGCGAGCTGCGCGAACTGCTCCGCGTCGAGGCGCGGGAAGATCCTCATCCCGCCGAGCATGAAGGCGGTCTCCTCGAGCACCCCGCTCGGCGTCTTCCCGTCGGCTTCGCGGCGGATGACCCCGCCCTGCGGGTCCTTCGTGTCGGCGGTGATCCCGGCGAGCTCGAGCGCCTTCGAGTTCATCGCGCCGAGGTGACCGGACTGGTGGATCACGAGCACGGGGAGGTCGGCGGACACCGCATCGAGTTCGCCGCGGTTCGGGTGGCGGCGCTCCGCGAGCTGCGCGTCGTCGTAGCCGAAGCCGAGGATCATCCCGAACTTCCGGGACGTCTCCGTCGTGGCGTAGGCCCGGAGGAGCTCCTGCAGCTTCGGGATCGAGTTCCCCTCGCCGTCCGGCGCCGGCAGCAGGTTGGCCGAGGCCGCCTGGACCCCGGACGTGAAGACGTGGCCGTGCCCGTCGATGAACCCCGGCAGCATCGTCCGGCCGGCGAGGTCCACCGACTTCGTCGTCGCGGCGCGAAACCTCTCCACCTCCTCCTTCGTGCCGACCGCGAGGATCTTCCCGTCCTTGACCGCGAGCGCCTCGGCGCGGGGGGCCGCGTCGTTCATGGTGAGGATCGGGCCGCCGGCGTAGATCGCGTCCGCGGCGGGCTGCTGCCGGGCGACGGCGAACGAGCCGGTGACGAGGAGGACCGTCATCGACAGGGCGGCGGTCCGTGCGACGAGGGAACGCATGGGGCGGGCTCCGGGGCAGCGAGGGGCGTCGGGGACGCTACCCTCGCGCGTTCCCGGCGGGAACCCCCTCCCGGGCGCGTCGCGGTCGGTTCCGTGCCGCCGCCGCGGGACGGGGCGCGGTCGCGGCCCGCCCCGCGGTCGGCCGTCGCCGAAACCTCGGGCGCCGGGGCGGGTACGGTAGGGCGTCCCCCGGAGCCGTGACCGCCGTGCGACGTCGCCTCGTCCTGTCCGCCGTGGCCGCCGCCGTCGGGGTCGCGGGCGGGGTCGCCGCGATGCTCGGGGCCCCCGCGGCGCGGGGCGGCGACGCGCCCGGGCCGGACTTCGGGCGCGACGCGAAGCCGTTCCTCGAGGCGTACTGCGCGGACTGCCACGGCGACCTGCCGGTCGAGGGCGCGCCGACGTTCGCCGCCCTCCGCGACGCGGCGAGCGCGACGTCGGAGGCGGGGCTCTGGCGGCGGGCGGCCGAGCGCGTGCGCGCGGGCGAGATGCCGCCGAGCGGGGCGCTCGCGCCGACGGCCGACGCGAAGCTGCGGTTCCTGCGCTGGGTCGAGGCCGCGACGCCCGCGCCCGCGGCCGCCGCGGGCGGGCGGTCGCCGCTGCGGCGGCTCAACCGCATGGAGTACCACCGCACGATCGCCGACCTCCTCGGGGTGGACGAGACGGCGAGCCAGCGCTTCCCGTCCGACGAGGTCGGGGCGGGCTTCGACCGGACGGGCGAGGCGCTCTCCCTGTCGCCGCTGCTCGTCGAGCGGTACGCGGAGGCGGCCGAGAAGATCGCCGAGTTGGCGATCGTGGTGGAGGAGCCCGGCCGGCCCGCGGTGCGGCGGTTCGAGGCGGAGGCGCTCTCGAGCTCCCTGCCGTCGTCGGCGCAGGGGAGCGGGCGCAACCTCTTCACGAATGGCGAGATCCGCGGCGAGGCCCGGCTGCCGCGCGAAGGGACGTACCTCTTCCGGGTGCGCTGCGCCTCGACGCCCGCGGGCGACGAGCCCGCGCAGATGCTGCTGACCGTCGACGGCAAGGGCGTCGCGGCGGTGGACGTCACCGCCGACCCGAAGACGGGCGAGGTCGTCGAGAAGCCCTTCCGCGCCCGCGGCGGCACGCGGCCGTTCGCCGTGGCCTTCACCAACGACTTCTACGACCCGAAGCACCAGGACCCCGCGCGCCGCGACCGCAACCTCCTCGTGGACTGGATCGAGATCGTCGGGCCGACGGACCCGCCGCCCGCGCCGCCCGAGAGCCACCGCCGGCTGTTCGCGAACGACCCCGGCGGCGACGACGTCGCGGCCCGCGCGCGCCGCGTGCTCGGCCCGCTCGCGACCCGCGCGTTCCGCCGGCCGGTGCGCCCGGCCGAGCTCGACCGGCTCGTGGGGCTCGTGCGCGAGGCCGTGGCCGACGGGGCGCCGTTCGCCGAGGGGATCCGCGACGCGCTCGAGGCCGTGCTCGTCTCGCCGCACTTCCTCTTCCAGGTGGAGGAGGCCGGCGGCCCGCCCGACGCCGCGGGGGTCACCCCGCTCGACGACGACGCGCTCGCGGCGCGGCTGTCGTACTTCCTCTGGAGCACGATGCCCGACGCGGCGCTCACCGCCGCGGCCGCGCGCGGCGAGCTGGGCCGCGCGCCGGCGGCGCCCGTCCGCCGGATGCTCGCCGACCCGCGGGCCGGCGCGCTCGTGGACGGCTTCGCCGACCAGTGGCTCACGCTGCGCCGCCTCGCGACCGCGACGCCCGACCCGGAGCGGTTCCCCGCGGCCGACGCCGCGCTCCGCGCCGACCTCCTGCGCGAGACGGAGATGTTCTTCGAGGCGATCGTCCAGGAGGACCGCAGCGTCCTCGACCTCCTCGACGCGCCCTTCACGTTCGTCAACGAGCGGCTCGCGAAGCACTACGGGATCCCGGGCGTCGCCGGCGACCGGTTCCGCCGCGTCGCGCTCGACGGCGAGCGGCGCGCGGGCGTCCTGACGCACGGCAGCGTGCTCCTCGTGACCTCGTACCCGACGCGCACCTCGCCCGTGAAGCGCGGGAAGTGGCTGCTCGAGCAGGTCCTCGGGCAGACCGTCCCGCCGCCGCCGCCCGGCGCGGGCGACCTGCCCGCCACCGGGGCCGAGGGACGGCCCGCGACGCTCCGCGAGCGGATGGCGCAGCACCTGCGCGACCCCGCGTGCGCCGCGTGCCACCAGCGGCTCGACCCCCTGGGGCTCGCGTTCGAGAACTACGACGCGGTGGGGGCCTGGCGGACGCGCGACGGCGACGGCGACGTGGACCCGAGCGGCGTCCTGCCCGACGGTCGGAAGTTCGCGACGCCGAAGCAGCTGCGCGCGCTCCTGCGCGCCGACCCCGCGTTCCCCCGCGGCTTCGCGACGCACCTCCTCACCTACGCGCTCGGCCGCGCGACGACGCCCGCCGACGCGCCGCACCTCGACGCGATCGTCGCGCGCGCGACGCGCGAGGGTCACCGCTTCTCCGCCTACGTCGAGGCGGTGGTCGAGAGCGTCCCGTTCCGTTCCCTGCGCACCGCCGCCCCGCCGCCGGAGTCCCCCCGATGAGCACGGCCCCGTCCCGTCGCGCGTTCCTGCGGGCCGCCGGCGCCTGCGTGGCGCTGCCGTTCCTCCCGTCGTTCGGCCGGGCCGCGGCGGCCGCGCCGTCGTCCGCGCGGCCGCGCCGCACGGTGTTCCTGTACGTGCCGAACGGCGTGAACCGCGACGCCTGGACGCCGAAGGCCGAGGGGGCCCTCGCGACCCTGCCGCCGACGCTCTCGCCGCTCGCGCCGTACACGTCGTCGCTGCGGCTCCTCGGCGGCCTCGGCCACCAGAAGGCCAACGCGAACGGCGACGGCCCTGGCGACCACGCGCGCGCCGCGGCCACGTTCCTCACGGCCTGCCAGGCGCAGAAGGTCGGCGGCGTCCGCGTCGGCGTGTCCATCGACCAGGTGATCGCGCAGCGCATCGGCGGCGAGACGGCGTTCCCGTCCCTCGAGCTGTCGTGCGACCCCGGCGGCGTCGCGGGCGAGTGCGACTCGGGGTACTCGTGCGCCTACAGCGGCCACGTCTCGTGGAAGTCGGCGACCCTGCCGATGGCGAAGGAGACGAACCCCGCGTCGCTCTTCGACCGCCTCTTCACCGACCAGGGCGGGCCGGGGACGCCGGAGGAGAAGGCCCGCCGCCGTCGCAAGCGGAAGAGCGTGCTCGACCTGGTGCTCGGCGAGGCGCAGGCGCTCGCCGGCCG
>JAEUHO010000404.1 GCA_016795345.1 Planctomycetia bacterium
CGCCGGACGCGTAACGCGCTCCGGGTCGCAAGGTGCGACGAGCAGGGATCCAAGGGACGCACTCGTCACGCGCGGCGTTGCCGTTGCGCGGCGAGTTCTGAGGGCGCCCGAGAGAACCCCCGCACGCGTCTTGGGGCTCGAGGGCGCGGACGCGGGATGCGGGCGGTGCGGGGCCATCGAGCGCTGGAGGCTCGGGCCGCAGGCCGATGCTCGGGACCGCGAGGCCCGGTGGCCGACGGGGGCGGCAGAACGGGCGCGCGGGGCGGCCGGCGGCCGGGCCTCGCCGTCCCGGGGGATCGACCGCCGCCGTGGACCGGGGGGGGCTGGGCGGCCGATGGGGGAGCGAACGGGGGTGGACCGAGCGGTGAGCGCTGCTCCCGTGAAAAACCTTTCCGTTCCGCAGGCCGTCCCTACCTTACTCCGCTCCCCGGGCGATCCGCTCGGGGAACCCAGAAACGTCCCCGCCGCGCGCCGAAACGCCGGAGGGGATCCCCCCAAGGGGGGCGCTCGCGACACCGCGCTCGGGCCCGCGCCCGGGTGGGGGAGAGCGGAAGGAGACGCGGATGAAGCGACATGGCAAGCGGTTCCTCGCCGGGCTGAAGACCTTCAGCCGCGAGAAGCGCTACGGGGTGGACGAGGCCCTCACGGTCCTCGCGGCCTTCCCGAAGGCGAAGTTCGACGAGACCGTCGAGCTGGCGATCCGCCTCGGCGTCGATCCCGGCAAGACGGACCAGTCGATCCGCGGCAGCGTCTCGCTGCCGAAGGGCATCGGCAAGGCGCGCTCGGTGATCGTGTTCGCCGAGGGCGACCTCGCCGCGCAGTGCACCGAGGCGGGCGCCATGGCCGTCGGCGGCGCCGACCTCGCGAAGAAGGTCGAGGAGGGCTGGACCGACTTCGACGTCGCGATCGCCCACCCGTCGATGATGCGGTTCGTCGGCAAGCTCGGTAAGGTGCTCGGCCCCCTCGGCAAGATGCCGAGCCCGAAGTCCGGCACCGTGACCGACCAGGTCGTCGCCGCCGTCCGCGAGTTCCGCGCGGGCAAGATCGAGTTCCGCAGCGACCCGGCCGGCAACGTCCAGGTCGGGCTCGGCAAGCGGTCGTTCGCCGCCGCCGACCTGAAGGCCAACGTCGAGGCCTTCGTCGAGCACATCCGCAGCCTGCGGCCGGCGTCCGTCAAGGGCACCTACATCCGCAAGGTGACGCTGTCTTCCACGATGAGCCCCGGGGTCATCCTGGACATCCAGGGCTAGGAGCCGCGCCGTGGCCAAGATCCTCAAGAAGATGCTGGCGTCGCAGGTCCTGGACGCCATGAAGGGCACCAACGGTGCCGTGTTCGTCAACGTCGCGCCGATGTCGGTCGAGCTGTCGAGCCGCTTCCGCGGCTTCCTGCGGCAGAAGGCCGGCGGCGCCCGCCTGCGCGTCGTGCAGAACCGTTCCGCGCGGCACGCGCTGACCTCGGTGGGCTACCCCGCCAAGATCGCCGAGATGATGAAGGGCCCGACCGCCGTGATCTTCGGCGGCGACGGTCCCACGAGCATCGCGAAGTCGCTGGCGGAGTGGGTCCGCCAGGACAAGAAGCTCGTCGTGAAGGGCGCGGTCGCCGAGGGCGAGGTCTACGACGCCAAGGCCGTCACCGCCGTCCTCGCGAAGATGCCCGACAAGAACACGCTGCGCGCGATGCTGCTCGGCGCGATCTCCGGTCCGGCCCGCGGCCTCGCGGTGGTCCTCGGCGCCGCCGGCGCCGGCGTGGCCCGCGCGA
>JAEUHO010000482.1 GCA_016795345.1 Planctomycetia bacterium
GTGGCTGCTCGCGCTCTGACGATCGGGGGGTTTTTCTTATCCTCGCCGCCCGGCCGAGCAATCGGCCGGGCGTCTCCGTTTGCACGCTGCCACTGAGTTGGCTCGCGCGGCGGTTCCGGCGCTCGCTTCCAAGGGGAACAACCCGAGGCCCGGCGCGATTCGAGGGGGACGTAGGGGCTCAACGCCCAACGGCTCCTGCGCTCCGCCGGGCCGCGCGCAGACCTCCCCGATGCGTCCGACCGCCTCGCGCCGACGATGCGCGTCGTGCCGCTGCGTCCCCGCACCTCGACGCCCGGCCGAGCAATCGGCCGGGCGTCTCCGTTTCCACGCTGCCACTGAGTTGGCTCGCGCGGCGGTTCCGGCGCGCGGGACCCTGGCGCAGGACCCGAGGCCCGGTGGCCGCCGCGGCCGGCGATGGAGCGAAGGTCGCAGCGAGGCACGGTCCACCACGGGCGCGCCGACGACCGCGCCCGAGCGAACGGGCCTCGCGTGCCAGCGACATGGGCGGCAGATCGCCGGCAGGTCAGGTCCAGACGACGCACGCGCCGCCCGTGATCGACGGGCGTCGAGGATCGACGCAGAACCCCGTAGGGTGCGGGCCTTGCGCCCGCCCGCCGGTCGCGCCGATGACCGCTCATCGCGAACGACCGGGCCTCGCGTCGGCGGAAGGGCGACGGGGCCCGGACCGACGGCGGCGGGCGCGTGATGTTGCCCCTCGTGGAGGTTCCGGGGATCATGGCGTCGGAAGCGGATGAGGAGCCACCACGGACCCCGGGGGCCCGGGGACGTCGTCGGCCCCGCACCGCGACCCGGGTGGTTCCCATGGACACGCTCCTGGTCACGGGCGGCGCCGGGTTCATCGGCTCGAACGTGGTCCGCGCCGCGCTCGCCACGACGCCGTGGCGCGTCGTCGTCCTCGACGCCCTCACGTACGCCGGCCACCGCGAGAGCCTCGCCGACCTCGAACGGGACCCGCGCTTCGCGTTCGTCGAAGGCGACATCGCCGACCCCGCCCGCGTCGCCGAGACGTTCGCCCGCTTCGACCCGCGGTTCGTCCTCCACCTCGCGGCGGAGTCGCACGTCGACCGGTCCATCGACGGGCCGCGCGAGTTCGTCCGCACCAACATCGTCGGCACGCACGAGATGCTCGTCGGGGCGCGCGCCCACGCCGACGCCCTGCCCGCGGCGGAGCGCGCGCGGTGCCGCTTCGTCCACGTGTCGACGGACGAGGTGTTCGGCACCCTCGGCGCGGAGGGCCGCTTCGACGAGCGCTCGCCGCACGCGCCGCGGTCGCCGTACGCCGCGAGCAAGGCCGCCGCCGACCACCTCGCCGCCGCGTACAAGGAGACCTACGGGCTCCACGTCGTCGTCACGAACTGCTCGAACAACTACGGCCCCTACCAGTTCCCCGAGAAGCTGATCCCCCTCATGACGCTGAACGCGCTCGAGGGGAAGCCGCTGCCGGTGTACGGCGACGGGCGGCAGGTGCGCGACTGGCTCCACGTCGAGGACCACGCGCGCGGCCTGCTGCTCGCGCTGCAGCACGGCCGCGCCGGCGAGCGGTACCTGTTCGGCGGCGACGCCGAGCGGACCAACCTCCAGGTGGTCGAGGCGATCTGCGCGGCCCTCGAGCGCCAGCGGCCCCGCCCGGGCGGCGGGCGCTACCTCGACCTCGTCCGGCACGTCACCGACCGGCCGGGCCACGACCGCCGGTACGCGGTGGACGCCCGCCGCGCGCGCGCGGAGCTCGGCTGGGCGCCGACGCACTCCTTCGAGCGCGGGATCGACGCGACCGTCGCGTGGTACCTGGCCCACGGCGGCTGGTGCACGGCGGTGCAGGCGAAGGGCTACGGCCGGGAGCGCCTCGGCGTGCTCCCCACGGGGGAACGTCGATGAAGGGCATCCTGCTCGCGGGCGGCGCCGGCACCCGGCTCCACCCCGTCACGAAGGCCGTGAGCAAGCAGCTGCTCCCGGTGTACGACAAGCCGCTCGTCTACTACCCGCTCTCGGCGCTGATGCTCGCGGGCATCCGCGACGTCCTCGTGATCACGACCCCGCACGAGCAGGAGGCGTTCCAGCGCCTGCTCGGCGACGGCGCGACGTTCGGGCTCCGGATCGCCTGGGCGGCGCAGCCGAGGCCCGAGGGGATCGCGCAGGCGCTGCTGCTCGGGCGCGAGTTCCTCGCCGGCGGGCCGTGCACGCTCGCGCTGGGCGACAACCTCTTCTACGGCCACGGGCTCCCGGACGTGCTCGGGCACGCCGTCCGGAGCGGGCCCGGGGCGACCGTCTTCGCGTACCAGGTCCGCGACCCGGAGCGGTACGGTGTCGTCGAGTTCGACGCCGCGGGCCGCGCGGTCTCGCTCGAGGAGAAGCCGAAGGCGCCGCGCTCGCGCTGGGCCGTGACCGGGTTGTACGTCTACGACGGCGACGCGCCCGCGATCGCGGCGGCCCTGCGCCCGTCGCCGCGCGGCGAGCTCGAGATCACCGACGTCAACCGCGAGTACCTGCGCCGGGGGACGCTGCGCGTGCAGCGGCTCGGCCGCGGCTACGCGTGGCTCGACACGGGCACCAACGAGTCGCTGCTCCAGGCGTCGCAGTTCGTGCACGCGCTCGAGGAGCGCACCGGCCTGAAGGTCGCGTGCCTCGAGGAGATCGCCTGGCAGCAGGGCTGGCTCGACGAGGCCGGCGTCCGCCGCGCCGCCGAGGGCATGGGCAAGAGCGCGTACGGCGAGTACCTGCGCCGCCGTCTCGAGGAGGGCCCGCGCACGTGAGGGTCGTACCCACCCCGATCGAAGGCGTGCTCCTCGTCGAGCCGAAGGTCTTCAAGGACGGCCGAGGGTTCTTCCTCGAGACGTGGCACGCGCAGCGCTACGCCGACGTGGGCATCCCGGGCCCGTTCGTCCAGGACAACCGCTCGCGGAGCGTGCGCGGCACGCTGCGGGGCCTCCACGCGCAGCGCAAGCGCCCGCAGGGCAAGCTGGTGTCGGTGGTCGCGGGCGAGATCTGGGACGTGGCCGTCGACCTGCGGCCGGGCTCGCCGACCTACGGCCGGTGGTTCGGCGCGACGCTGACCGCGGACCCGCCGCTGCAGCTCTGGATCCCCGCGGGCCTCGCCCACGGCTTCTGCGTCCTCTCCGACACCGCGGACGTCGAGTACAAGGTGACGACGCCGTACGACCCGTCGGACGAGGTCCGGATCGCGTGGCACGACCCCGACCTCGCCATCGCCTGGCCGGTCGACGACCCCGCGGTGTCGCCGAAGGACGCGGCGGCCCTGCCGCTCGCCGCCCAGGGGTTCCCGCCGGTGCCGCCGAGGGCCTGACGGGTCACGACGACGCGCTGCCGTAGGCGCGCAGGCCGCGCCCCCACAGCCAGACCGCGAAGGCCCACGCGCCGACCGCCGCCGCGACGATGTGGAGCACGAGGCCCGGCCGCGGGCCCTCGAAGACCACCCGCGCCGGGTACGACGCGATCACGGCGAGCGGGAGGACCGTCGTGAGCAGCCGGCGCAGGTACCCGCGGTAGATGCCGTCGGGCCGGAACGCGTAGTTCACGGCCGACCA
This sequence comes from Planctomycetia bacterium, assembly GCA_016795345.1. GTDB lineage: Bacteria > Planctomycetota > PLA2 > PLA2 > JAEUHO01 > JAEUHO01. The sequence continues at coordinate 3,564 of JAEUHO010000482.1, forward strand.
GAACACGTCGCGCAGGCCCTTCGACGACTGGGTCCAGAACTGCGGCACCAGGAACACGAGATGCAGCGCCGCGTGGATCGCGAGCCCGAACGGCAGCATCGCGAGGAAGACGAGGAGCGTGGACGCCGGCAGGGGCCCGGGGTACGTCGCGAGGGCCCAGGCGAGGACGCCCGCCGCCATCATCAGGTTCACGAACGACGACGCGGAGATCTCGCGGGCCGTGACGAAGAACAGCGTCGAGACCGGCCGGACGAGGTGGTAGTCGAGGTCGCCGCGGTTGATCGTCATGGGCAGCGTCCACATCCCGTTCGCGACGAACGTCATCTGGAGCGCGTCCACGACGAAGAGCGTGCCCGTGAACACCCGCACCTGGTGGACGTCCCACCCGCCGAGCGAGGGCGTCGCCTCGCCCAGTACGGCGAAGAACACGAGGTAGTGCCCGTACCACAGGGTGTCCATGAGCACGCGGAAGCCGAAGTCGAGCCGGAACTGCGCCGACCGCGCGAAGGTGAAGCGCAGGAAGTGCAGGTAGAGGCGGACGTAGCGGGCCACGTCAGATCCCCGGCCCGGTGTACCGGCGGCGCCCCGCGAGGAAGGTCGCCTGGCCCACGACGGCGAGCACGAGGCACCACGCGCCGGCCGCCGCGAGGTCCGTCGCCCACGTCGCGACGTCGCGCCGGCCGAGCAGGGTCTCGACGGGCTCCGCGTACAGGTGCCGGAACGGCAGGGCCGCGTGCCAGGGCTGCGTCCACGCCGGGAACGCGCCGAGGGGGATCATCACGCCGCCGAGCAGGTCGCCCACGAACCGGACCGCGAGCACGAGGGTCCAGACGCCCTCGGCCCAGAAGGCGACGCAGTGGAACGGGAACAGCAGCAGCCAGCACAGGAGGTTGGCGACGAGGAGCGAGACCGCCCCCATGGCGAGGCTGCCGGGCGAGACGGGCGCCTCGGGCGTCGAGAGCAGGAGCAGGAACGGCGCGCCGAACAGCACCAGCTGCACCAGCGCGGGCACGAGCCCGCCGACGTGCTCGGCGTACTTGAGCCCGCGGTACGACGCCGGGTAGAGCAGGTACCGCGTGAGCCCGCCCTCGAACACGTCCGACGAGACGGCCGCGTCGCCGAGGTCGGCCCCCCGCACGAGCTTCGCGGCCAGCAGCACGGTGACGACGTAGAGGACCATCCCCGGCCGGTCGAACCCGCCGATGCGCGCGGCCCCCGTCGCGTCGAACACCGCCGTCCACAACGACCACGCGACGCCGAGGGAGACGAGGAACACGACGGCGGCCTCGACCCAGAAGTCCACGCGGTACGCGAGCGACCGGCGGGCCTGCGTCGCCGCGGCGTCGAGGTAGAGGCGGAGGCTCACGGGACGGGCCGCTCGCGCTCGCTGAAGATGCGCTCGATGATCGTGGCGATGTCGGTCTCCTCGATGAGGAGGTCGGCGACCGGCAGCCGGCGGAGGAGCTCGCCGGCGGCGGCCGCCACGCGGGCGCGCGGGATCCGCAGGCGCACCGTCGTCGCCGACGTCTCGAGGACGGTCCCGAGGCCGTCGAGCGCCCGCGGGTCCGGCGCGGCCGCCGCCGCGGGGTCGAGGGTGACGGTCACGACCTTGTCGTCGCCGTACCGCGCGACCACGTCGGCGAGGGCGCCGTCGTGCACGAGGACGCCGTCCTTGAGGATGAGCACCCGCGGGCACAGCCGCTCGATGTCGTCCATGGAGTGGCTGGTCAGCACGATCGCCGGGCGGTGCCGCTCGCGGTAGCGCAGCAGGAAGTCGCGGACGGCGCGCTGGGCCGTCACGTCGAGCCCGATGGTGGGCTCGTCGAGGAACACCACGCGCGGCCGGTGGAGCAGCGCGGCCACGAGCTCGGCCTTCATGCGCTGCCCCAGCGACAGCTTCCGCACCGGCGTGCGGAGCTCGTCGCCGAGCCCGAGGACCGTCGTGAGCTCGTCGAGCGTGTCGCGGTACTGCGCGTCCGGGAGCCGGTAGATCTCCTTGAGGAGCAGCAGCGAGTCGGCCGGCGGGAGGTCCCACCACAGCTGGGCCTTCTGGCCCATGACGAGCGCGATCTGCGCGCGGAACCGGTCGTCGCGCGCCCACGGGTCGAAGCCGAGGACGGAGGCGCGCCCGCCCGACGGGTGCACGATCCCCGCGAGCATCTTCACGAGCGTCGTCTTGCCGGCGCCGTTGGCCCCGATGAGGCCGACGATCTCGCCCTCCGCGACGCGGAACGACACGTCGCGCACCGCCGTCACCTCGACGACCTCGCGCCGGAACATCGAGCGCAGGGACCCGAGGAAGCCCGGGTCCTTGCGCGCGACGCGGAAGGTCTTCGACAGGTGCTCGACGTCGATCACGGCGGAGGCGGGTCCCGCGGCCCTCCCCGTCCCGGGCGGCCGACGGGGCAGCCTACCCGGCCGACGCCGGATCGTTCACCGCGGCGACGACGCGGCCACGTCGAGCCGGGCCCCGCACGCCGTCGCCGCCACGCGGACGAGTTCGAGCTCGGCGGCGGTACCCTTCGCGATCAAGCGGGGCTCGGCGGCGAGCGCGCTGAACCGCGGGCCCCGGGCGGAGGCCGCGGCGGGCGCCGCCGGCGGCACCGGCGTCGGGACCGCGACCCGCTCGACGAACAGCTCCCGCAGCGTGGCGAGCCCGGCGTCACGGGCCTCCGGCGTCTCGAAGGCGTACACGTCGATCCGCGCCTCGTCCGGGCCCGGCGAGCCGCCGCGCGGCCGCATCGCCTGGATCGCGCGGTACACCGCGACCGCCTGCGGGGCGAAGTCCGTCACGAGGAAGGCCCGCGCCGACGGGAGCTCCGTCACGGAGCCCACGTTGTTCCCGGTGACGAGCCGCTGCAACGCGGTCCGGGCCTCCCGCAGGTCGTCGAGGGGCGCCGGGATCACCGCGCTCACGAACCGCCCCGCGTGGTGCTCGAGGTCGCGCGCCCGTTCGTCGTCCAGGACCACGGGCTCGGCGTACGGGCGGAGGAAGAAGTGGTTCGAAAGCGTCCGCGCGTCGCTCGCGAACCACACGGGGCGGTCCGGCGGCCCCAGGGGGATCAGGGCGACCTCGTGCGTCGCCAGGAGGTCCCGGACGACCGAGAACAACTCGTCCCAGCGGACGACGATGCGGCTGGTGCCCTTGAGCTGCCGGTGCATCGCGTTGTCGGTGTCGGTCCAGACGATCGACTGGCGGGTCGTGAGGGCCACGACCCGCAGGACCTCCTCGACCTTCAGCCCGTCCCCGAGCAGCAGGTCGACGTCGCCGCGCGTCGCCGCCGACGGGCCCGCCCCGTCCTCGACCGCCGTCCGCCGCGCGGGCCGTTCGGTCGGCACCGGTGACGGCTCGCTCATCGGCGGCGCCGGCGGGTCCTCCGCGCGCAGGGGCGGGACGCCCCCGGACATCGACGCCCCGAACCACGCCGCCACGACCACCGCCACCGCCGGCCACCGGGCCTTGCGTACCGTCGCCATGGGACCGCCTCCTCGCCCGCGGGTCGCGCCGCGGCCTGCCTTCGACGACAGGATACGTCCGGCCGTCCCGGGGTCGCCCCGTCGCCTCCCGCCCCGTAGGATTCCAGTCTTCACAGGTCCCTCACGGGGGTGAGGGCGGGTTCCGGAGGCGTCCGTGGCGAACGACTCGAAGCACAAGTGGCGGTTCTGGCGGGCGGGCGGCGTGGACCAGGTCCGCCTCGACCGCGGCGTGGACCTCGTGCACCTCGACCAGCTCGACCAGAAGCTGTGGGTCGCGCTCGCCTGCCCGGTGAAGGGCCTCGAGTTCGACGAGCGGACCCTCGCGCTGCTCGACACCGACAAGGACGGGCGCGTGCGCGCGCCGGAGCTGATCGCGGCGTCGCGCTGGCTCGGGCGCGTCCTCAAGGACCCCGAGACCCTCGTCCGGGGCGCCGACGCGGTGCCGCTGGCGAACCTCGATGCCGCGACCCCCGAGGGGAAGCGGCTCCTCGACGCCGCGCAGCACGTGCTCGAGGGGCTCGGCAAGACCGGGGCCAACGCCCTGTCCGTCGACGACGCGACCCGCACCGCGGACCTCTTCGCCAAGGCGCGCCTCAACGGCGACGGCGTCGTCCCGCCGGACACCGTGAAGGACCCGGCCGCGCGCGCCGTCGGCGAGGAGCTCCTCGCGTGCCTCGGCGGCGTCCCCGACCGCAGCGGCAAACCCGGCTTCGACGCCGCGAAGGTGGACGCGTTCTTCGCCGCGTGCGCCGCCTTCGCCGCCTGGCACGACGCCGGCGCGAAGGACGCCAAGACCGTCCTCCCCCTCGGCGCCGGCACCGCCGCCGCCTCGGCGGCCGTGGACGCCGTACGCGCGAAGGTGGACGAGTACTTCCTCCGCTGCCGCATCGCGGCCTACGACGCGCGCGCCGTCGCCGCCCTCGCCCGCACCACCGAGGACTACTACGCACTCGCCGCCAAGGACCTCGCGATCACCTCCGCCGAGGTCACGGGCCTGCCCGTCGCCCTCGCCGAGCCCGGCAAGCCGCTGCCGCTCGCCGGCGGGGTCAACCCCGCCTGGGCCGACGCGATCGCCGCGCTGCACGCCTCCGCCGTCGCCCCGATCCTCGGCAAGGACAAGACGTCGCTCACCGAGGCCGAGTGGGCGAAGGTCGTCGGCACGCTCGCCCCCCACCGCGCGTGGGCCGCCGGCAAGGCCGGCCTCGAGGTCGAGAAGCTCGGCGCCGCGCGCGTGCAGGCGATCCTCGCCTCCGGCGCGAAGGAGGCCCTGCAGAAGGCCGTCGCCGAGGACCTCTCCGTCGCCCCGCAGGTGGACACGCTGACCGACCTCGAGAAGCTCGCCCGCTGCCACCGCGACTTCCACACGCTGGCGAACAACTTCGTCGCCTTCACCGACTTCTACGCGCGCCGCAAGGCCACCTTCCAGGTCGGCACGTTGTTCGTCGACGGCCGCTCCTGCGACCTCTGCGTCCAGGTCAACGACGGCGGCAAACACGGCACGCTCGGGGCCATGGCGCGTTCCTACCTCGTCTACGCCGACTGCTCGCGCCCCGGCGGCGAGAAGATGCAGGTGGCCGCGGCCATGACGGCGGGCGACGGCGACAACCTCTTCGTCGGCCGCAACGGCCTCTTCTACGACCGCAAGGGCCGCGACTGGGACGCCACGATCGCGAAGATCGTCGACAACCCGATCAGCATCCGCCAGGCGTTCTGGGCGCCCTACAAGAAGGTCCTGCGCTTCTTCGAGGAGGCCGTCGCCAAGCGCGCCGCCGCCGCCGACGAGGCCGCCACCGCCAACCTGCAGGCCACCGCGCTCGCGACCGCCGAGGCGGGCAAGGCCGGCGCGCCGCCGGTGCCCCCGAAGCCCAAGTTCGAGATCGGCACGATCGCCGCCCTCGGCGTCGCCATCGGCGGCATCGCGACGGCGTTCAGCGCGTTCCTGAACGCGTTCTTCGGCCTCGGCACCATGATGCCGCTGGGCGTGCTCGGCATCATCCTCCTCATCAGCGGCCCCGCGATGATCGTCGCGTGGATGAAGCTGCGCCGCCGCAACCTCGGGCCCCTGCTCGACGCGAACGGCTGGGCGGTCAACACGCTCACGAAGATCAACCTGCCCCTCGGCCGGTCCCTCACCGACGTCGCGGCGCTCCCGCCCGGCTCCGAGCGGTCGCTCATCGACCCGTACGCCGAGAAGCGTTCGCCGTGGCCGCGGATCTTCGGCGTCCTCCTGCTGCTCGCGCTGATCGCCGGCGGCCTCTGGAAGGTCGGCCTCCTCTCGAAGTGGGTGCCGCAGATCCCCGCGCCCGAGGTCCTGTGGTTCGAGTCCGCCGAGCACCGCAAGGACCGCGAGGCCCGGAAGGCGCAGGAGGACGCCGAGCGCGAGAAGTCGAAGACGGCCTCTCCCGCCATGGACGGCGCGAAGTAGACCGCATCCCGCGCCCGGGACCGCCAGCCCGGTCCATTCACGAGGGATGAGCCGCGACAGGGGCTGAACGATCCCCATCGGCCGGTGGGGGCCGATGGATGCGACCCCGGGCGCGGCGCGGAGGCGACCATGCCGACCGGTCCGCGGAGCGGATGAAGGCCCGAGCTGGCGCAGGGCCTGAAAGGGAGGCCGTGTTCTGGCACCACGCCGAGGAGCCTCCGCGCCGTGGCGCACGCGGTCGTGCTCGCCGGTGGCCCTGCGATACGCCCGGGTCGCAGCCGCGGCCCCAACCTCATCCCCTCGTGCATGGGCCGGGCTAGGCCCGATGGCCGTCAGAGCCATCGGGCCTCGGGGCCACCGGGCCTCGGGGCCACCGGGCTTCGGGCCACCGGGCCTCGCGTGCCGTCAGAGGAGATCGCGGCAGAGCCACCACGCGAGCCGCGCGAGCGGGTCCTCGAGCGGCGGCAGGTCCGCCGACGAACGGACCCGCGTCGCCGACGCGAGGTCGGCCTCGAAGACCGCGTGCAGGCGCGATGCGGTGCGCGCGCCCAGCACGTTCACGACGACCTCGTGCTCGAGCCGGTGCGACCGCGGGTGCAGGTTGTACGACCCCACCTGCGCGAACCCGCCGTCGATCGCGGCGAACTTCGAGTGGAGGGTGCTGCCGCGCCGCAGCCAGACCTCGACGCCGGCGTCGGCGAGCGGGCCCACGGACCGGACGATCGCCTGCGCGACCACGGGCTCGTCGCAGCTCTCGAGCGAGTTCGTCAGCACCCGCACGCGCACCCCGCGACGCGCCGCGGCGGCGAGCGCCTCCTCGACGGACGGCACGCGGACGACGTAGGCGTGCTCGAGGTCGACGGTCCGCGTCGCGCCGTCGATCGCCTTGAGCAGCGACCGCAGCACGGGGTCGTCGCCGCCGGGCGCGTGCGCGACCACGGCGACGCGCTCGCCGCCGGGCCTCGCGTCGGCGGACGGGGCCGCGTCGGCGGCCCGGAGGTCGGCGGCGGCGCCGAACCGCGCGGCGAACCGACGGCGCGCGTCCGCGACCGCCGGCCCGCGGACCACGACGTCGGTGTCGCGCCAGCCCCGGCCGGGCGCCCGGTCCTTGTGGCTGTACACGTCGCCGAAGTTCATCCCGCCGACGAGCAGCGCGTCGCCGGCCAGCAGCAGCTTCCAGTGCATCCCGTCGTACGGACGCGCCGGGTCGCGCCAGCGCGTCACCGTCACGGGCAGCGACCGGCGGCGGGCCTCCGCCTCGAGCCGCGCGACCTCGTCGTCGTAGGGCGGGAGCGACGCGGTCTGCCCGTCCACGACGAACGCGACCCGCGTGCCCGCGGCCGCGCGCGCGAGGAGCGTGTCGACGGCCTCGCGGCCCGTGCGGTCGTCGTAGAGCGCCCACGACGCGATCCACAGGTCGCCCGTCGCGCCCGCGAGCAGGGGCTCTCGCACCGCCCACGACGCGGGGCCGTCCACGAGCACCTCGACGTCGTTGCCGTCGGTGAACGGCGCGCCGCCCGCCGCCTCGAGCTCGGCGACGAAGCGCGGGTCCGCGAGCGACCGCGCCGCCCGCGGCACCGCGGAGGCCGCGAGGAACGCGGCGTGCGCGTCGGCGAGCGCGTCCCACGTCGGGGCCGCCGCGCTCGGGAGCGTCGGATGCCGGCCGAGGAGCCAGAGCTGCGCGCCGGCGAACGCGGTCACGCGGCCGGCCTCGTCCACGCGGTGCGCGGCGGCGGGATGGGTCGCGCGGAACCGCGCGGCCAGGAGGTCGAGCGCCGGACGGAGCCGTCGCGCCCCGAGCTGTCGCGCCACGAGCGCCGTCGCGCGCTCGACGGCGTTCGCGTCGGCCGTGAGGACGGCGTCGAGGGCGCGTTCGAGGGCCCGGGCGTCGTCGGCGATCGTCGAGGCCGCGGGCGGGACGTCCGTGGCGGGGGGCGTGTCCACCGCGCACGGCGGGCAGGGCGAGCACGGCGGGCACGGCCGCGCACAGGCCGCGAACAGGAGGGCCGAGGCGAACCCCAACGGGCGGAGGGTCATGGCGCGAGCGATCGTAGCGCCCGGACCGCGCGTTCCGCCGTCGCGTCGTCGGGCCACGCGACCCACGCGGCCCGCAGCCAGGGCAACGCCACGTCGTCGTCCCCGTCCCACCCCGGCGCGACCCCGGCGGGGCGACGCACCTCGCGTCGCTCCGCGATCCCGTCGCCGTCGCGGTCCCACAGGACGAGGTCCGGGTCGCCGTCGAGGTCGCGGTCGTACGCGGCCGCGCGGGCGCCGTCGGGCAGGAACCGCAGGAGCACGGGAGGCCGCGGCCCGCCGCGGGCGCCGCCCTCGGCCGACGTCGCGAACGCGCCGAGCGTCCCGCGCGGGTCCACGCCGACGACCTCGACCGACGTCGCGCCCGACCAGACCACGTCGCAGCGCGCCGGGTCGCCGGTCGCCACGGCCCGCGCGACGAACCGCGGCCCCGCGAGCCACGTGCGCGGGTCCGCGTCGACGGCCGCGGCGGCGGGCGGCCACGGCCCGGCGTCCGGCGGCCCGGGGAAGGTCGGCGCGGGCACGTCGCCCCACGCCGTCGTCCACGCGAGCGACACGAACGACGG
>JAEUHO010000054.1 GCA_016795345.1 Planctomycetia bacterium
CCCCGCGGGCCCCCCTCCGCGGAGCCCGCCGCGTTCGGCCGGCCCGACCGCCGCAGCCCGTCGATCGCGTGCGCCGGCCACCTACCGCCCGTGCGGTCGATCAGGCCGAACGATCCCGCGTGTCGAGGATCGCCGCCACCGGACACTCGTCGATGGCCCGCCGCATCGCGGCGAGTTCCGCCTCCGTGGTGGGCTGCCGGATCACGGCCGCGCGCCAGAGCGCGTCCATGGCGAACAACGTCGGCGCGACGTGGACGCACCACTCGTGGGCCAGGCAGGCGACGTGATCGACCACGAAGCGCGCCGGTGCCGGCGTGATGTCCTCGTTCATGGTCGGATCGTCCCGTCGTCCGGCGCCGCCGTCCGACCCGCCGTCGGCCGGCGCGTGGCGGCCCCGGTAGGATCCCCCGCCGCGCCGGACGGACCGTCCGCGCGGCACGACACCGCGAGGGCGAGCCATGGCCGGAACCGAGGACCACACCCTGTTCTGGGAGAGCGACGACCAGGCGATCCAGTGCTGGATCGACGCCGGGACCTCGCTCTGCCTGCGCGTGGTGACCGGGCGCGGCGATCCGGTCGAGCTCTCCGAGCACGAGCTCGAGCGGCTGATCGTGGTCCTGCAGGAACGCCTCGCCGCGCTGCGGTGAGCGGGAGGCGCCGGCCACCGGGCCTCGCGGTCCCGGGAGCCCGACCGCCGCCGGGGCGGCGTCGCGTCAGCAGCGGAGGCGCATCGACTCACGGCTGCGCTCGTGCGCGGCCGGGCTCTCGAAGCCCTTCGCGAGCGAATGCGCCCAGGCCTTGTCGATCGACGCGACGGCGTCCGGCGTCTGGCACGCGGTGTCGCCGTGGTCCACCTCGACGGGGCCGATGCGCTTCGCGGCCGCGGTCGCGGCCTTGCGCAGGCGCGCGTCGCGGCAGCCGATCGAGAGGAGCGCCACGTTCATCGCGTACCGCACCGCGTTCGGGGCCGCGGCGATCCCGCGCTCGATCTCCGCGAGGCGGGCGTCGAACCACGCGTCGGGGACCGTCGTGTCGCACATCGCGAGCGCGCCGACGAGCGACCAGCCCATGGTGCGGCGCGGCTCGTCGGGCGCCGCGAGCCAGGCGTCGGCCCGCGAGCGACCGTGGGGCCCCTCGCACGCGACGGCGGCGACGTAGCCCTTGCACATCCGCACCATGCTCTCGCGGGCCCAGCGATCGAGCTCGGCGATCGTCATCCGCGCGGGGTCCACCACCTTCACGGCGAGGTTGCGGGCGTCGAAGTTGCCGGTCGCCCAGAGCGCGAGCGCGAGGTCGTGGTCGACGCGGATGCGCTTGTGGAGCGTCTTGAGCGTCGCGAAGGAGACGCCGAACAACGGCTCGACCGCGCCGTGGCGCAGGTACGTCTTCTTCGTCTGGGCGGAGCCGGCCGCCTCGAGGGCGGCCATCACCTCGGCGAGGGTCGTCCGCGCGCCGGCGTCGCCCGCCGGGGCGCGCTTCCCCGCGGACTTCGTCGCGGGAGGCTTCGCGGACACCTTCGCGGGCGCCTTCGAGGGCGCCTTCGAGAGCTTCGTCGGGCTCGACTTCCGTAGACGCGTCGCCATCGGGACCTCCGGCGGGGCATGGTACCCGCGCGTCACGCGGAGCGGCGGCGGTCGGACCCCGAGCCGCGTCCCGCCGACGCAAGGCCCGGTACGATCGGGAGATGGACGTCCCGGCCCTCGTCGCCCGCCTCGAGTCGTTCCCCGACGCCGTGGAGGCGCTCCTGCGCGGGCTCGACCTCGACGCGTTCCGGTGGCGGCCCGCCGACGGCGGCTGGTCGGCCCTCGAGATCGCCGGGCACCTGCTCGCCGAGGAGCGCGACGACTTCCGTCCTCGGCTCGCGCTGCTCCTGCGCGACCCCGCGGCGCCGTGGGCGCCGCTCGACGCGGAGGCCGCCGTCACCGTGGGCCGGTTCCAGGAGCTCGATCCCGCGGCCACCCTCGCCGCGTTCCGCGCGGAGCGCGCGGCGTCGGTGGCGTGGCTGCGGACGCTCGACGCCCCGCGCTGGGACCACGCGCGCGCGACACGCCACGACGGCCCGCTCCACGCCGGCGACCTCCTGGCCTCGTGGGCGGCCCACGACGCGCGGCACCTCGGACAGCTCGCGAAGCGCCTGCACGGCCTCGCGGCCCGCGCCGGCGCGCCGTTCTCGGTGCGGTACGCCGGCTGACGGCGGCCGCGTCCGGCCCGCGGGCCCCGTCAGGCCGGCCGAGCCACGAGCCGCGCCATCGAGGTCCGCAGCGCCTCGACCGTGACGGGCTTGCTCACGACGAGGTCGACGCCGGACGGGCACTCCCCCGCGGCCTCCATCATCGACCCGAACCCCGTGAGCATCAGGATGGGGAGCCTCGGCCGGACCGCCTTCACGTGGAGGGCGAGCGCGTCGCCGTTCATCCCGGGCATGGCGCGGTCGGTGACGACGAGGTCGAAGGGCTCGGTCTCGACGAGCCGGAGCGCCGACGCGCCGTCGGCCGCCTCGCGCACCTCGTGCCCGTCGAGCCGGAGGTACTCGCCGATGACGCCGCGGACGCGGTCGTCGTCGTCGACGAGCAGCACGCGGCGACCGGCCGGCGTCGCGACCGCGGCGGGCCGGGCCGCGACGGCGGGCCGCGTCGTCGCGCCGGGGACGGGGAACCGCAGCGTGAACGTGGTGCCGCGCGCGGGCGCGCTCTCGACGTCGACGTGGCCGTCGTGCCGCTGCACCACGCCGTACACCATCGAGAGGCCGAGCCCCGTGCCCCGGGCGCCCTTCGTGGTGAAGAACGGCTCGAAGCACCGCGACCGGACCGCCTCCGACATCCCGACGCCGCTGTCGCTCACCCGGAGGACGACCTCGCGGCCCTGCGTCGAGGTCTCGACGTCGATCCGCCCGCCGTCGGGCATGGCGTCCACGGCGTTGAACAGGAGGTTCGTCAGCGCCTCGCGCAGCTCCGCCGCGTCGCCCGAGATCGCGGGGACGCCACCGAGCCGCGTCCGCACCTCGATGGTGACGCCCTTCGCCTGCTGCTCGGCCTGCCACCGCGGCTGCGTCAGCCCGACGGCCTCCGTGACGAGCCGGTCGAGGTCCACGGGCGCGAGCGCCTCCCCGCCGGCGCGGTGGCGGTAGAACTCGCGCAGGCGGTCGACGACGCCGCCCGCGTCGCGCGCCGCGGTGTGGATGAGGCGGATGTGCCGCAGCGCCGTCTCCCGGTCCGCGAGTCGCTCCGGGTTCGCGAGGAACAGCTCCGAGAACCCGAGGATGCACGCGAGCGAGTTGTTGAAGTCGTGCGCGATGCCGCTCGCCATGGTGCCCAGCGCTCGCAGCCGCTCCTGGCGGACGTCGCGCTCCTCGGCCGCCTTCAGCTCGGCGAGCGCGCGCGAGAGCCGGGCGTTCGCGTCGCGCAGCGCCTGCGCGGCGGCGTTGCGCGCGCTCACGTCGCGGACGGTCGCGACGAGCGCGGGCGCCGCGTCGAGCTCGATGCGCGCGAGGTGCAC
>JAEUHO010000533.1 GCA_016795345.1 Planctomycetia bacterium
CGCGGTCCCGGGAAGGGGGTCGCCCCCACGACCGCCGCGTCACTTGTTCGGCTTGTTGCCCTTGCGCGTGAATGGCGCCGCGTCCGCGAGGGACCACGCGCCGCCCGCGTTCCCCGCGAGATCGCAACCCTCGAAGGCCCCCTTCGCGCCGGCCACCGCCGTCACCCCGACGCCGCGGTTCTTGCGGAGCTTCACGTCCTTCGCGTCCACCGCGCCGCCCGCGTCGAGGTAGAGCCCGCCGGACGCGTGGCCCGCCACCTCGCCGCCGACCATCCGCAGCTGCCCGCCGGTCCCGACGTGGACGCCCCACTTCTTGCCGTCGAGCACCTTCGTCGCCGTGAGGACGAGCGACGCGCCCTCGACCCGGACGCACGACTCCGCCGCCGCGCGGACCTCGCACGACTCGAGCGTGAAGCGGGCGTTCGTCGTGAGCGAGACGCCCAGCCCGCGCTCGTCGCGCACGACGCAGGCGCGAGCCGACCCCTCGGCGTCGTCCACCTCGATCCCGGCGTCCGCGTTGCCCCAGAGCTCGCAGTCGGCGAGCAGGAGGCGCCCCTTCTCCGTCGCCCCCGCGCCCACGCGGGCCGACCCGTGCGACTTCGTCTTGCGGACGTCGAGGACCCCGCCGGCGAAGCAGTTCAGGTTCTCGGCGGTGTTGCCCCAGACGTCGCAGCCCTCGACGCGGACCTCGCTCTGCTCATGCACGGTGATGCCGCCGCCCTTGGCCTGGTCGTGCACCTTCGACCCGCGGACGGTGCCCTTCGACTGCCCGCGGAACTCGGCGCCGACGTAGGTGTTCCCGTCCACGTCGGCGTCGTCGACGGTCAGGACGGCTCGCTGCTCCACGAGGAAGCCGGACCCGAGGTTCTTGCGCGACGCGCCGCCGCGCCAGACGGCGGTCGTGCCCTCGCCGGTCACCGAGACCCCGGTCTTGAAGCTCCCGCTGACCTCGCACGCGACGGCGGTGAACGACGCACCCTCCGTGACCGCGATCCCGAAGGAGCCCCCGCCCGTGAGGACGACGCCCCGCGCCGACACCTTCGTCGCGGCGCCGGCCACGAGCAGCTGGACGCCCCGCCCTTGCTCGAGCCGCACGCCGTCGAGCGTCGCGGCCGCGCCCTCGCCGACCGCGATGCCGAGGCCGAGGTGCCCGCGGAGGCGCGCGTTCCGCACCGTGAGCTTCGTGCCCGCGTCGCCGGCCAGCACGCCGGTCTCGCCGCTCGACGCCAGCTCCGCTCCGTCGAGGTCGACGGTCGCGCCGCCGTGCGCGGCGACCCCGCGATCGCACGACCCTCGGACCGCCAAGGCCTTGGCCCGCAGCGAGGTCTTCGCGCCCTCCACGTGCACGGCGACCGGCGCCGTGCCCTCGACCGCGCAGCCGTCGAGGACGAGGGTGCCGGCGGACACGGAGACGATCGCGGGAAGCGTCCCGTCCGCGGGGGGCTCGACCTCGCGGCCCGGGACCCGGAACGTCACGCCGCGCACCGTGACCTCGACGTCGGCCGCGACCCACACCACCGGCGGCGCGTGCTCGAACACGACGTCGGTCCCGGCCTTCTCCGCCGCGACCGTGACGGACGCCGACGGCGCGAGCTGCGCCGGGTAGACGCCGGGACGCACGAGCACCGTCCCGCCGGCGCCGGCCAGATCGAGCGCCTGCGCGAGCGTCGTCGCGTCGCCCCCGCCGAGGGCGGCCAACACGACCGTCTTCCCAACGGGCGGCGCCGGTGCGTCCGCGGCGCGGCTCGACGCCGCCGTCGCGACGACGAACGCGAGGCCCGCCGCGATCCGGAGGGCCGCCGCCGCCCCTCGGGCCGGCCGTCGGGGACGCGCCCCGGGGTGCCGCAGGGGGGCGCGCCCCGCGAAGTGGCCACCGGAGCGGCCGCCGGATCTCGACCCGTCTCGCTGCGCCATGGCGGCCATCGTACTCGGGACCCGGCCTCGCCCGCGGGGGAACGGGATCGGTCCGCGAGGGGGGCCCCCCACCGTTCCTTCCCGGGCGGAAGTTGCGTACCCTCTCCGCCGTGAACGACACCGTCGGCCCCTGTCGCCCCGAGACCACCCTTCCCTCCGGCCCGCTCCACGAGCGGGGCATCTGGGCGATGATCGGCAACACGCCGCTCCTCGAGCTCCGCTACAAGGTGGACGGCCGGCCGCGCCGCGTGTTCGCGAAGTACGAGCAGCGGAACATGACCGGGTCCATCAAGGACCGCATGGCCGCGTGGATCCTCGCGAAGGCCTACCACGCGGGCGTCCTCCGGCCCGGCGACGTCATCGCCGAGGCGACGAGCGGGAACACCGGCGTCTCGTTCTGCGCGCTGGGCCGCGCGCTCGGCCACCCCGTCCGCATCTACATGCCGGACTGGATGAGCCGCGAGCGCGTGGACCTCATCAAGAGCTTCGGCGCCGAGATCGTCCCGGTGTCGCGCGAGGCCGGCGGCTTCCTCGGCAGCATCGACCAGTGCGAGAAGTTCGCGTGCACCGGCCCGCGCGTGTTCCTGCCGCGGCAGTTCGAGAACGTCGCGAACGCCGAGGCCCACGAGCTCTTCACCGCGGCGGAGATCGAGCGGCAGCTCGCGTGCGAGCGGCTCGTGCCGGACGTGGTCGTCGCCGGCGTCGGCACCGGCGGCACCATCATGGGCCTGTCGCGCGCGCTCCGGCGCGTCAACCCGCGGCTCAAGGCCCACCCGCTCGAGCCCGCGGAGTCGCCCACGCTCCGCACGGGGAAGAAGGTCGGCAAGCACCGCATCCAGGGCATCAGCGACGAGTTCATCCCCGCCGTCGTCCACCTCGACGAGCTCGACGAGATCGTGGACGCCCACGACGGCGACGCGATCCTCATGGCGCAGGCCCTCTGCCGCTCCCTCGGGCTCGCGGTGGGCATCTCGTCCGGCGCCAACCTGATCGGCGCGATGCAGCGCGTCGAGGCGACGGGCGGCGACGCCGTCGTCGTGACGATCCTGTGCGACTCGAACAAGAAGTACCTCTCGACCGACCTCTGCCGCGAGGAGCCCGTCCGCGAGGGGTACTGGTCGCCCCGCGTCGAGTTGTGCTCGTTCCGCGCCATCCCCGACCCCGCGGGCTGACCGCGCCCGCCCTCCGGCCCCGGAGCGCCCCATGCCCCCCGACGCCCTGTCGTCCGCGACCGCCGCCACATCGTCGATCGTCGTCGTCGCCGACGTGCCGCCGGGTCGGGGGCGGAGCCCCGCCTACGACGTCGGGCTCGCCCTCGGCACCGTGGGCACGATCGCGCTCTTCGCGTGGCTGATCGTCCGTGGCGTGCGCGGGTCGAAGGCGGAGCGCGGCGCGCCCCGCGACGACCCGCCGCCGCCCGCGCGCTGATCAGTCCGTCGCCTCGGTGCACGTGCCGCCGGTCGCCTCCGCGATCCGCCGCAGCAGGGCCATCACCTGCTCCCCCGCGCCGATCGTGTGGACCGGGACCGACTTCTGCGACAGCGCGGCGATCCCGTCCACGAGCTGCGAGGGAAGGTGGTACCGCCCGCGGTTCGGCGCGCCGTCCGACAGGACGAACACCGCGTCGAGCCGGATCGGCGCGTCGGACGGGTGCCGCCCGCGGCCCGCGTACTCGAACGCCGCCTCGACCGCGTCGTAGAGGTTGGTGAACGAGCGCGGCACGATCGCGTCGAGCCACGCCACGGCGCGCGCCTGCGGCACGGGGTGCCCGCGCACGGGCCGCCCGGCCCAGGGGAGGACGTTCTCGTTGAAGCCGATGACGTCGAAGCGGTCCTGCGTCGTCAACGCGAGCAACGCGTCCTTCAGGTGCTTCCGCGCCGGCTCGATACCGTGCTCGCTCATGCTCGCGCTCACGTCGAGGCAGAACACGACGTTCACGCCCCACGTCTTCCCCCGCAGCGGGATGCCGTAGTACGTCGGCACGAACGACCGCGTCGGCGCGGCGTACGCGGCGTCCGCGGCGTCGCCCGCGACCGGCGCGCCCTCCACGCGGCGCGCGGCGGGCGCCGGCAGCTTCCCGCCCTGCCCGCGCCACCAGCGCTCCCAGGCCGCGCGGTCCGGCGGCTCGTCGTGCCGCGTCACCCGCACGAGCGCCTCCCATGCGTGGACCCGCACGGCCGCGGCGTCGTGGCCGAGCAGCGCGATCAGCGGCGCGACGACGCCCGCCCCGCCCCGTCGCCCGAGCCCGAGCGCGCGACAGGCCTCCTCGACCCACGTCGCGCCGGGCCTCGCGTCCCGGAGGAGGAGGTCGGCCACCGGTCCCTCGACGCCCCCGAGGGCCTCCAGCGCGAGCGCACGCGCCTCGGGCGCGGCCTTCGGGTCGCGCACGACCTCGACGAGCCGCCGCGCCACCGCGGGGTCCGCCGCGCGCGCGTCCACCGCCGCGACCGCCGCCGCGTGCACGCGGTCGTCGTCCTCGCGCGCGGGGTCGAGGAGGCGCGCCCACGCCTCGAGCGCGTCGTCGCCCGGGCACCGGAGCACCACGCTCGCGACGAGCGCGCGTTCGGCCCCGTCGCGACGCCGGAGGATCTCGCGCAGCGGCCCGAGCAGGTCGCCCGCCGCGGCGACGTCGGCCTTCGACGCCGCGCCGAGGTCGCGCAGCGTCCGCACCCGCTCCCCCGCGTCCGCCGACGCGAGGCCCCGCCGCCACCGCTCGCCCGCCGCGCGACCGGCGTCGTCCGCGCGCGCGACCGCGCCGCGAC
>JAEUHO010000540.1 GCA_016795345.1 Planctomycetia bacterium
GGTCGTGAGCGTCGTCTTCTTGCCCGCGACGACGGCTTCGATCCATGTGAAGACGTCCTTGATCTCGGGCGCCGACATCGAGTGGCCGGCGCCGTGCTCGAGGACGATCACCTCGTACGCCTTCTCGGTGAGCGCCTTCTCGGCCGCGGGCCCGGGCTCGGTGAAGTTCGTGTCCTTGGGATCGCCCACGAGGATCACGGTCGGCGCGGGCGTCGGCTTCTCCGGCGGATCGAACGACTGCTTGGCCGACCCGACGAGGATCACGCCGCGGAACTTCGCGGCCTCCTCGGCCTTGCAGACGACGTCGTCCCACAGGCGGAAGCCGCCGCCGGAGAAGCCGAGCACGAAGAGCTGGTCGTCCTTCAGCGCGAACTGCGCGCGGAGCGCGGCGAGGTACTTCGGCGCGTACCCCTCGGCCTTCTGCTGGTTGTCGCAGCGCTCGAGCGCGATCAGGAGCGGCGGGTTCTTGCCCGCGAGGGGCTTGACGACTTGGAGGAAGCGGTCCGCGGTGCCGCCGTTGCCGTGCAGGAGGAGCACGGCCGCGCACGGCTTCTTCGGGCTGTACGTCGGCGGGACCAGCGCCACGAACTTCTCGGCCTGGCCGTCGATCTCGACGGTGCCCTCCTGCACACCCTTCTTCCAGGCGGGCAGGGTCGCGGCCTTCGCCGGCTTCGCGTCGTCGGGCGGCGCGTCCTCGGCGCGCGACGGCGCGCCCGGAAACGTGACGGCCACGACCGAGAGCAGGAGGGCGAGGACGAGCGATGAGCGCATGGGCCCATCGTAGCGACCGGAGGCCGCGGCCCGGAGGTTCGCCGACGCCGCCCGCTTGCGGGATCCGCCGCGCTCGCGTACACCGCGGGGCGGCGACACGGCGGAGACCCCGACATGCGACACCGTCCGACGTCCGCGGGCCTCCGCCCGCGCCCCCGATGGGTCGTCGCGGCGGCGGCCACCGCCACGGTCCTCGTCGCGTCGGCCGTCTCCGCCACCGACGAGACGTACCGGAGCGCGCACGGCTTCACGGTCCCGGTGCCGGCGGGGTGCGTCCGCATCGACCCCGCGCGCGGCGGGCTCCGCGGCCGAGGGGACGTCGAGGCGTCCTTCGTGCGGCCCGCGACCGCGGACGGTGTCGGCCTGGTGTCGCTCGACGTCACGTTCCAGCCCATCGCCGACTGGAGCCGCCGCAGCATGGCCGAGATCGCGAGCGGGCTCGACGCCATGGCGAGGCCCTCGGCTCCCGGCATGACCGTCGAACGATTCACGCGGCGCGACGACGCGCCCACCGCACCGGACCGCGTCGAGGTCGAGTGGCGGGCGCGCATGAAGGACGGCCCGCCCGAGCAGACGCTGCTCGCGGGCCGGGCCGGCCGGGACGGGATCGCCTGGGTCCTGCTGAGCGGCCCGCTCTCCGCGGACCGCTGGATGCGCGCCGAGTTCCCCGCGCTCCGCGACGGGTTGCGCTTCGATCCGGAGCTCGTCTACCGGCTGCCGGATACCGACGAGCCCTGGGGGGAACACCTCCTCTTCCTGGGCTTCGTGGTCGCCGTCATGGCGCTCGTCATCGTGCTGCAGCTTCGCACCCGACGCACGACCTCGGAACGCCGCCCCCTCTCCTGAACGACGATCCCCCGGGGGCACGACCGCGAGGCCCGGTCGCCCGCGAGGAGCGGGCATCCCCGTCCGACGCGCGGTCGGTTCGCAATGGGATCCGGCCCGTGGATGCCGACGGCGCCCATGGCGCAGGGCTCGACGGGTCCGCCGGCGATCTCGGGCGCCCACGCGAGGAGTCCGTCGAGGCCGGCGCGCGCGACCCATGAAGCCGACGCCTCGTCGTGCGGGCCTCCCTCACACGAACGTCGCGCCCTCCCGCGACCCACCGCACGCCCCCCCGGCGACCGGCCGTCGTCGCCTCGGAACCGCTCGGCCGTTCCGCCGACGTGCCCCGGGTGGTACAGGGGATCCCCGGTCCGCACTCGCGTGGGGGCCGTGACCGGACGCGACCGACGCCCCGAGCCGTCCGAGACCCCGCCGCCGGCGGAGGCCCCCTCGGACTCGACGGAACCACCCGCCCATGCGCGCGCGCAGCACCCCTTCGATCGCCCGCCGGATGTTGCTCTCGGCGTTCCTCGCGATCGCGGCGCCGTTCCTGGGCCCGTCCGCGGACGCCGGCGAGAAGGTCTCGTGGACCCCGGTCCCCGACGCCGTCATCGACGCCGCGGTGAAGGCCGCGCGCGACCCGGACCCGGCCGTGCTGACCCGCCACGCCACGCTGGTCCGCGACCCGTGGTTCGTCGCCGACGCACTCATCGGCCGCGGCGCGAAGGCGGAGGCGCTCGCACTGGCGAAGGCGAGCGATGCACCGCGATATGCACGGCTCGCGGCGTACGTCGAGCTGCGCTGGGACGCGGACGACGACGCGAAGGCGCGCGCCGCGGCGACGGACGCCGAGCGCGCGCTGATCCACTGGAAGTTCGACGAGGCCCTGGCGCTCACCGGCGCGCACGCGCCCACCGGGGACGACCTCGTGTCGATCCGGCTCCTGCGCGCGCGGGCGAGCGCCCTGTTCGCGCTCGGACGCTCTGACGAGGGGTTCGCCGCCGCCGCGGACTGCGCCGAACGCCTCGAGCGGATCGGCGCCATGGTCGCGCTGTCCGACGTCGTCGGTCAGGCCGGCACGTGGAAGCTCGATCTCGGCGACCTGCGGGGGGCGCGCGCGCGCTTCGAGCGATGCGTCGCGCTCCGCGAGGCCGCCGGCTTCGGCGCCTTGCTCGTCAGCACGCGCAACCTGCTCGCGATGACGCTGGAGTCGCTGGGCGAGTACGCGGCCGCGCGCACGCAGGCCGAGAAGGCCCTCGCCGTCGGCGAGAAAGGTCCCCGCAAGGCCGATACCGCGGCCTCGCTGGGCATCCTGGCCACCGTCTGCGACTCGCTGGCCGACTACCGCAGCGCCGCGACCTACGCCGAACGGGCCCTGGCGCTCGCGGTCGAGTCCGGCGACAAGTACGCCGAGGCCGTCACCCTGAGCGTGCTCTTCACGATCGAGATGCAGACCGCGCCGCCCGCGAAGGCGTACGAGCGCCTGCGGAAGGCGCGCGCCGCCTTCGCGCAGCTCGCCGAGGCGCCCGCCCTCGCCGCGCTGGACGTCGCCGAGTGCGTCTTCGAGCGCCGCCTCGGGAACCACGTGCGCGCGATGGAGCTGGCGGAGGCGGCGACCAAGTCCGCGAAGGCCTCCGGCGACCAGCACCAGATGGCGGCCGCGGCGCTCGAGGCCGCGCGGTGCGCCGTGGCCGTGGGCGACGCGGACCGAGCCCAGGCCCGGTACGCCCTCGCGCTGTCGCTCGGCCAGAAGACCGGCTCGAGGCTCCTCGTCGCGCAGACGCTCGAGGAGCTCGGGGCCCGCGCCCGCGCCGCCGAGGAGCTCGACCAGGCGCTCGAGTACTACGGACGGGCCCGCCGCTCGTTCGACGACCTCGGCAACCGCGCCGCCAGCGCCGGCGTCGCGATCGAGATCGCGGAGCTGCTCGGCCGCACGGGCAAGGTCGCGGAGGGCCTCACCCTCGCGAACGAGGCGCTGGCGGTCGCGGAGGAGGTCGGCTCGATCGACCGTCGCGCCCAGGCGCTCGTCCGCCTCGGCGAGCTCGAGCGCCGCAGCGGCGAGCGGCCCAAGGCGATCGCGACGCTCGAACGCGCCATCGCCCTCGCCGAACGGGGCCGCCTGCGCGACCTGCTCGCGGCCGCCCTCGGCGAGCTCGCGGCGACGCACCTCGACGCGGGCTCGAACGACCTCGCGGTCGCCACCGCGCGGCGGGCCGTCGCGATCGTCTCGTCCCTCGTCGAAGGGCACTCCGACGAGGGCGGCGCGCGCAGCCGGGCGCTGCACGCGCGCACGTTCGACGTGGGCTTCCTCGCCGCGGCGCGCCTCCGCCACGTCGAGGACGCCACCTACTTCCTGGAGGTCGGCCGGAGCGGGAGCCTCCTCGCCGCCCTCGACAACCGGCCCGCGCTCCTCGAGGCCGAGATCCCCGCCGCGCTCGCCGACGAGCTCCGCCTCGCCCGAGCCGACGACCTTTCGGCCCAGGCGGCGTTCCGCTTCGCGGTCGACGCCGGCGAGCGCACGGCCGTGGTGGCGGCGGCGAAGGCCGCCGACGCGGCGCAGGCGCGGCTGGCCGACGTCCGCGAACGCGTCCAACGGTCCACCCGCCGCACGGCGCCGGTGCTCTACCCGCAGCCCGCCCCGCTCGAAGAGCTCCGCGCGCTCCTCCGCGAGGGCGACGCCCTCGTGACGTACGCGATGCCCGGCGACGCGGACGCCGCCGCCCACGCCGTCGTCGCGACGCGGAAGGACGCCCGGGTCGTCGCGCTCGGCCCGGTCGCCGCGGTCCGCGCCGCCTGCGACGCCCTCGACGCCTCGGATCGCACCACCTCGCCCGACGCCGCGATCGCCGCGGTGCACAAGCTCCTCGTCGAACCGCTCGGGCTCGCCGCGACGACCGTGCGCGTCCTCGTCTCGCCCGACGCGGAGCTCACGCAGGTGCCGTTCGCCCTCCTGTTCCGCGACGGGGCCACCGCGCGGCCCGTCGTGCTGGTGCCGTCGGGGACGACGCTCGCGACCCTCGCCCTCGACGGGACGGCGCGGGGCGCGAAGGTGCTCGCGCTCGGCGACCCCGCGTACGACGCGGAGCCCGACGTCCGCGGCGACGCGGGTCCGCTGGCGGTGCGGAGCGGCGCGGCGCGGCTCGTGCGGCTCCCGGCCACGCGCGACGAGGCGAAGGCGATCGGCGACACCGTGCTCCTCGACCGCGACGCGACGATCGCGAGGTTGCGCGAGGCGCTCGCCGGCGAGGCCCGATGGCGCGCGGTCCACCTCGCCTGCCACGGGCTCGCGCGGCGCGACCGCGGGATGATGTCGTCGCTCGCGTTGACACCGGCCGGCGGCGACGGCGGCATCCTGACGGCCGCCGAGGTCTTCGCCACGATGCGCGTCCCCGCCGACCTCGTCGTGCTCTCCGCGTGCGAGACGAACCGCGGGACGACGCTGGCCGGCGAGGGCCTGTTCGGGCTGCCGCGGGCCTTCCTGTTCGCGGGCGCGCCGCGCGTGATCGTCTCGTTGTGGAAGGTGGACGACGAGGCCACCCGCGCGCTGATGACCGCGTTCTACGAACGCTACAAGGCGGGCGTCCCGGCGGCCACGGCGTTGCGCGACGCGCAGGCGAAGGTGGCCGCGGAACCCAAGTGGCGCCATCCCGGCTACTGGGCCGCGTGGGTCCTGTGGGGCCTCCCGGACTGATCCCCGCGGCGGGCGCGCCCGCCGCGTCGAATCGCCTGCCGGGCAGGGCAGGGA
>JAEUHO010000541.1 GCA_016795345.1 Planctomycetia bacterium
AACCCCGACGGCACGTTCTACTTCCTGTCCAACAAGGACGTCCGCGCCACCACGCGCGCGCCGCGGTTCGCGGGCGCGGTCGAGACGCTGAAGGCGATGGGCCGCAAGGCCGAGATCCTCACCGCGGGCGAGGACGGGCAGTCGGGCATCGTCCCCGTCGGCAAGGACGACGTCCTCGGGGCCATGCTCGGCTCCGCGGGCTTCGTCTGGAAGGACGGCAAGAGCCGCATCCTCCCCGGCGCGATCGTCGAGCACCTCACGTCGCACGGCGCGGACTTCGCGCACGGCAGCCAGACGAAGCTCTCGGAGCTGGTCCGCAACGGCGCGGCCGGCGCGTCGGGGACGGTGTACGAGCCCTACGCCGTGCAGTTCAAGTTCCCCGTCCCGGCGATCCACGTGCACTACGCCGCCGGCTGCTCGCTCGCCGAGGCCTTCTACCAGAGCCTCGCGGGCCCCTACCAGACCTACGTCGTCGGCGACCCGCTCTGCCGGCCCTTCGCCCGCTTCGCGAAGGTGGCGCCGACGTTCCCCGCGGGGCCGCTCGCGGGCACGGTGACGGTCCCCGTCGCCGTCGAGCCCCCCGCCGGCGCCGCCGTCGACCACCTCGAGTGGTTCGTGGACGGCGCGCCCGTCGGCGACGGACGACCCGGCGAGCCGTTCGCCCTCGACACGACGAAGCTCGACGACGGCGACCACGACGTCCGCGTCGTGGCCGTCGAGGCCGGCGCCGTCGCGACGCGCTCCGACGCGGCCGCGACCGTGACCGTCGCGAACGGGAAGCGCACGTTCGCCCTCGCGGCCCCCGCGACGGTCGGCTGGGCGGACGCGCTGACGGTCACGGGCAAGGTCCTCGGCGCGCAGGCGGTCGAGCTGACCGTCGGCGGCCGCCGCATCGCCCCGGTGACGCTCACGAGCGAGGGCTTCAAGGCGACGGTCCCCGCGGCGTCCGTCGGCCCGGGCCCCGTCACCGTCGTCGCGCGCGCCACCTTCAAGCAGGGCCCCGCCGTGCGGGCGCAGCGCGCGGTCGTCGTGAACGCCCCGCCGCTCCGCAAGCACCCGAAGCCCGACGGCAAGAAGGCCGGCCTCCTCTGCACCCTCTTCGACAAGACGGGCAAGGACGCGAAACCCGCCGCGACGCTCGACCTCGTCACGCTCGGCGGCGCCGGGCAGAAGCCGAGCGTCCGCGAGGCGATCGCCGCCAAGGGCGCGGGCCCGTGGAAGGAGGTCCGCATCGCGGGCGAGTTCGAGGTCCCCGCCGCGGGCCTCTACCAGCTCTACGTCACCGCGACGGGCGACCTCTCGATCGACGTGGACGGCAAGCCCGCCCTCGCGACGACGAAGGTCGAGGCGGGGAAGCCGTTCGGCGTCCTCGTGGGCCTCGAGGCGGGCTGGCACGATCTCGCGATCCGGTACGCGCCCACGGGCGCGCCCGACCTGACGGTCCTCCTCGGCGGCGACCGCGTCACCGCGCCGCTCGCCGGCGCGGGGATCCGCCAGCACGGGAAGTAGGCGCGCCGCCGACCTCTCGGGACCGCGAGGCCCGGTGGCCGGCGTGATCGGCGGGCAACGTCGTCGCGTCGAGCGGACGTCGGCGCGACCGGCGGGCGGCCGCGAGGGCCGCGCCCTACGGGGCACCGCGTCCATCGACGTGCCCCGCCGACGGCGCGTCGCCGCGCCGATCGCGTCGGACGCGCACGCGACCGCCGACCGTGAGGCGAGACGACCGCGAGGCCCGGTGGCCGGCGTGATCGGCGGGCAACGTCGTCGCGTCGAGCGGACGTCGGCGCGACCGGCGGGCGGCCGCAAGGGCCGCGCCGTTCGGAGCACCGCGTCCATCGACGCGCCCCGCCGACGGCGCGTCGCCGCGCCGATCGCGTCGGACGCGCACGCGACCGCCGACCGTGAGGCGAGACGACCGCGAGGCCCGGCCGCCGGCGGCCGGGCCTCGCGGTCCGGAGAGGGGAGCGCGTCCCGTGGCGCCGCCGCGGGGCGGCCCCGGGGCCGTCAGCGCGGCGGGGGCGCGCCGGGCGGCGGGTTCGACGACGGCGTGCCGGGTTTGTCGAACTTCGCCGCCAGCTTGCGCACGAGGGAGCGCATCATCGCGAAGAAGGCCTCGCGGACCTGCCGCAGCGCCCAGGTCACGCGCGCCCGGACCTCGACCCACGCGCCGGACTTGAGGAGCGGGATCGCGAACGGCTTGCCCGTCGGCCCGTCCTTCTTGCGGAGGCTCGCGTACGCGAGCCCGAGGTAGAGCGCCGCGAAGAGGACCAGCATGGCCCACGAGAGGAACCAGCCCTCGTCGCCGAACATGACGAGGCCGCCCTGGGCCGTCGCCGGGGTCGTGCCGCCGGCCAGCATCGCGGCGGCCTCCGCCGTCGCCTGCGCCACGGCGCGCTCCGGGTCCTCGCCGTTGAAGCGGGCCTGCTGCTCGATCTGGGCCCGGACGTCGGCCGGCAGCTGGAACGACGGCGCGGCGCCCGCCCACGTCTGCTCGCGGAGTGCGTCGGGCATGAGGCTCTTCACGCCCGAGTGGCCCCAGTAGCAGAGGATGAACAACACCCCGAGCACCTTCGCGAAGCCCTTCAGCAGGATGAACGAGTTCGAGAGCAGGAACTGCGGGATGATCACGCCGATCATCGCGAAGACCGCCTCGTCGCTGGAGCTGACCATGCTCGAGATGGCGAGCCCGAGGAGCGACGACGCGAACGCGACCGTCGTCAGCATCAGGAACTGCCCGAGGATGGGCGCCCGGACGTCCGCCAGCACGTGCACGATGCCGAGCATCCCGGCCACCTGCAGTGCCCCCACGACAAGGAGCGGCAGCGCCTTGCTGACGAGGTAGGGCCCGATCTCGAGGTTGAGGAACCGTTCGTGCCGGTAGATCGGCAGCTCCTTCACCACCTCGCGGATGCCGCCGAAGAGGCCGGCGAAGCAGGCGGTGATCGTCGTGACGAACGACAGCTGGGCCTGGCGTTTCGCGAGCTCGACGGCCGACTCGCCCGCCTTCCCGCCAAGCACGAGGGCCACCAGCAGGCCGACGACGGGGCCGATGGCGAGCGCGATGCCGAGGGACCGGCGGTCCGAGCGGATCAGCTGGACGTACCGGTCCGTGAGGATCTTCGTCTGGCGCTTGAGGTCGCGCGGCCGGACCGCCTCGATGGCGTGGCCCGGGCGGACGCGGGTCGCGTCCTCGGGCACGGGCGGCGCCGCCCGGCCGGCGACGTACTTCTTGTAGGCGTCGCTGGCCTTGAAGGCCGCCTCCCACTGCTCGGGGGTCTTCTCGGTCTCCTTGAGGTAGACCTCGCGGATCGCCGACACGCCGAACCAGGTCTTCAGCTCCTTCGGCGGGCCGAAGAACGCGAGCCGGCCCTTCACGAAGTAGGCGACCATGTCGCAGGCGTCGAGGCTGTCGACGTAGTGCGTGATGCACAACGTCGTGACGCCGCCGTCCGCGAGGTCGCGGAAGAGCTTCATCATCTGCGCCTCGGTGCCGAGGTCGAGGCCGCTCGTGGCCTCGTCGAGGAACAGCACGGTCGGCTGCGAGAGCAGCTCCATGGCGATGGAGACGCGCTTCTTCTGGCCGCCCGAGAGGTGCTTGACGAGCGTGCCCTTCTGCGCGACGAGCCCCACCGTCGCGAGCACGCGGTCGATGTGGCCCTCGATCTCGGCGTCCGTCGTGTCGTCGGGGAGCCGCAGCCGGCTGGCGTAGCGCAGCACGTCCCCCACGGGCAGCCCGTCGTGGAAGATGAGCTCCTGCGGGACGTAGCCGATGCCGCGCTTGAAGCGGTCGAACTGGTTGTAGAGGTTCTCGCCGTCGTAGAGGACCTGGCCCTCGGTGGCCGGCCGGCGGCCGTTCACCGTGTCCATGAACGTGGACTTGCCGCAGCCCGAGGCGCCGAGCAGCCCCACGAACTCCTTCGGGTGGATCGTCAGCGAGACGTCCTTGAGGAGGTACAGCGGCTTGCCCGTCGCGCGGTCGTTGACCTGCTTGCCGATGCCGCGGACCTCGATGCGGGTCCCGGCGCGGCGCGGGCCCGTCGCGAGGCGCCGCCCGTCGAACCGCAGCGCGTAGGGCCCGACCGAGAGGACGTCGCCGCTCGCGAGGCGGCGCGGCGCGGTGACGCGCTCGCCGTTGACGAACGTCCCGTTCGTCGAGCCGAGGTCGGTCACGACGAAGCCCTCGCCCTCGCGGCGCAGCTCGGCGTGCGCGTGGGAGACGACGGGGTTGTCGAGGACGACGTCGGACGTCGGCGCGCGGCCGACCACGACGCGCGTCTTCCCCTCGAGGTCGGCGCGCACCGGGGTCGCGGTGACCTCGCCGCCCTTCGCGACGACGGTGCGGTCCTCCTCGGCGGGCGGCGGCGGCGGGGGCGGCGGCGCGGGCGGGGCCTTCGGCGGCGGCGGGGCGTGCGGACGCGGCGCGGGCGGCGGCGCGGACGTCTCGACGAGCCGCGCGGCCGCGCGCGCGGCGGCCTCGGCGTCGACGATCCGCACCGCGAGGACGACGTCGCCCACGCGGAGGCGGTCGCCGTCGGCGAGGAGCACGGTGCCCTCGACGCGGCGCTCGCCGACGAACGTGCCGAACCGGCTCCCGAGGTCCTCGACGAGCACCTGCCCGCCGCGCCGCAGCAGCCGGCAGTGGCGGCGCGACACCGACGGGTGGTTGAGGAACAGCTGCGCGTCCTCGCCGCGGCCGAGCGCGAACTCGGTCCACCCGTCCGGGCCGACCTTCGTCTCGGTCCCGCCGTCGCCGCCGACGTAGAGCGTCACCTTCGGGTCCACGCGTTCCTCCGGCCGCCGGGGCGGCTCACCACGTCAGGACGACCTTCCAGACGCCACCCTCGAGGACGAGCAGCGCGACGGCCTCGACGGGATCGTCGTCGCCGTCCACGCCCGAGGCCGACCCGAGCGCCCAGTCGGCCCCGACCGCGACGAGGTCGTCCACCTTCGCCCGGCGCACCGCCGCGTCCTGGTACGCCTCGCGCACGTGGCGCCGCACGTCCCCGGGGTCGGTGGTGCCGGCCTTCTTCATCGCCTCGCGGACGACGACCTCCGGCAGGGCCCGGTCGAGCGCGTCCCAGTCGGCGCGCGCGAGCGCCGCGAGCGCGGCCTCGAACGCCTTGCGCGCGGACACGAGGTCGGCCTTCGCGCTCGACGCGCTCTTCGCCATCGCGTTCCGCGTCGAGCCGACGTCGGCGGCCGAGAGGCCGTCGTCGAGCAGGAGCGCCATCAACGTCGCGCGGTGCGCCACGACGTCGGGCTCGGGCGGCGGGAGCGACCCGCCCGCGTCCATCGCCGGCGGCGGGTCGTCGGGCGTCGGCATGTCCGTCGCCCACGTGGACTCCATGGCGGGACCGCCCATGGCGGGGTCGGCCATCGCCGGGTCCGCCATCGCGGGCTCGCCCATGGCGGCGGGGCCCATGGCCGGCTCGCCCATCGCGGGCTCGCCCATGGCCGGCGTCGGCGTGGCGCCGAGCCCGCCGACGACCGGCGACGGGCCCACGGGCTTGTCCGACGCGGGCCAGAGCACGAACGCCGCGACGCCGAGGGCCAGCGCGCCCGCGGCGACGAGCGGCACGCGCGAGGTCCGCCGCGCCGCGGGGGGCGCGGCCGCCGCGACGTCCGCGACCGCGCGCGCGGGCGCCGCCGGCCCGCGGGCCGGGGCCGGCGCGGGCCGGGCCTCGCGGTCCGGGACGGGGGTCGCCTTCCCCCCCGCGCCGCCGCCGAGGCGCGCGAGGTCGCGTTCGGTCGTGATGCGCGAGAGGTCGCGCGCCATCTGGTCGGCCGACTGGTACCGCTGGTCGGCGGCGCGGCGCAGCGCGCGGTCGACGATCGCGTCGAGCCGGTGGTCGAGGCCCTGGCGCTCCTCGCTCGGGAGCTCGAACCGGCCCACGGGCGCGTGGCCCGTCAGGAGCTCGTAGAAGACGACGCCGAGCGAGTAGAGGTCGCTGCGGGGGTCCGCGCGGCTCGAGTCGCTCATCTGCTCCGGCGCCATGTACTTCAGCGTGCCGAGGACCGCGCCGGTCGTCGTGAGCGCCGCGGCCTCGGCGCCGCCGGCCCTCGCGATCCCGAAGTCGGCGATCTTCGCGTTGCCCGCCGCGTCGAGCAGGATGTTCGCGGGCTTGATGTCGCGGTGGACGATGCCCTTCTTGTGGGCGTAGTCGAGCGCGTCGCACGTCTGCTGGATGACGCGGAGGCAGAGGTCCTCCTCGACGGGCCCCGCGTCGAGGAGCTGGCGCAGGGTGACGGGATGGCCGTCGCGCCCGGCGACGATGGCCATGACGATGTACGGCGTGCCGTCCTCGACGCCCATGTCGTGCACCGCGACGATGTGCGGGTGGTCGAGGCTCGCGAGGGTCCCGGCCTCGCGGTCGAAGCGGCGGCGGAACTGCTCGTCGCGCGCCAGCTCGGGCGAGAGGATCTTGATCGCGACCGCGCGCCCGAGCGCGGTCTGCGTGGCGCGGTAGACGCGGCCCATGCCGCCGACGCCGAGCAGCGCCTCGATGCGGTACCGCCCGCCCGCGAACGACGTCCCGACGAGCGGGTCGGGCGGCGCGGCCGCGGGCGCCGGCGGCGCGACCGCGATGGTGCCCTCGAACCCCGCGGCCGCGGCGAGGTCGGCGTCCTTCCCGCACCCGGTGCACCGGACGCGGCGCTGGGTCGGGTCGGTCGGCGTCGGCAGGTCGGCGTGGCACGCGGGGCAGCGCATGGGGTCGGGCAGTGTAGCCGCGCCGGGGCGCGGGCGGCCCGGGGGGCGCGCACGCCGGCCGACCGCGCCCGCGCGTCCCGGTCCGCGGCCCGTGCCGGGCGGGGCCGTCGCGCGCCCGGCGAGGCGGAGACGCGGCGCGCGAGCCCGGCCGGGAGGTTCCCGGCCGCGGGTCAAGGCCCGGCAAAGACCTCGAAGCGGGTGACGGCGGCGCGCCCCGCGGCGTCGGTCACGACGAGCGTGTGGCGGCCGACGCCGACCTCGAGGGCCGCGGCCGCCCGCCCGAGCGGCCGCCCGACGTCGACGCCGTCGAGCGACAGGCGCAGCGGCCCCGGGTCGGCGGCGACGGCCGCGACGACCACGGAGGCCCGGCCGTCGGCCCGGGCCTCGAGGCGGGTGCCCGGTCGAGGCGCGAGGACGCGAGGCCCGGCGGCCGCCGGCTCCCGCGGGTCGGGGCAGTCGGCCGCGTGCCGCGGCAGGTCGTCCACGGGCAACCCGGCCTGCCGGCGCCACGCGGCCCACGCCGCGGGCAGCACCGCGACGTCGCGGGCCTCCACGCCGCGGCCCGCGCGGCACCGGTCGCAGCGCAGGTCGCCCGTCACGGCGTCGACCGTCACGCGGACGTGGGCGTCACACGCGACGAGCGGGGCGGCGTCCGCGGGACGTCGGTCGGTGCGGCGCTCGCCGCACGCGAGGCCCGGCGCGAGACCGGTCAACGCGCAGACCTCCACCGGCGCGACGCCGCGCGCCGCCGCCGGCGGGAACGACGCGGGGTCGGGGTCGACGGCGGCGAGGACGTCGAACCACGTCGGCACCGCGAGCCGCGCGCCCACCAGCGCGTCGTCGCCGGCGCCGTCGAGCCGCCCGCGCCACACGACGATCGCGACGCGCGCCGTCCACCCGACCGCCCACGCGTCGCGACGGCCCGACGACGTGCCCGTCGTCCACGCGACGCCGGCGCGCGGCGCGCCGGGCGGGCGCGCGCGCCCCGGCGCCGCGAGGGCCTCGGTGACCAACGCGGCCGCGCCCGCGCTCACGACC
>JAEUHO010000611.1 GCA_016795345.1 Planctomycetia bacterium
CGCGTCCACCAGTTCCACGACCGCACCCGGGATGCCGGGCTCGCCCGCGTCGGTGGTGCCGTCGCCATCGACGTCGTTGAACACGCGGCCGCTGATCGTGCCCGAGGGCTGGTAGCCGAAGTCCTTCGACAGGTCCGTCGAAGCGTTCGTGATCGTGGCGGACTGCTGCGCGCCGCCGAACGTGTTCGTGAGGCCCGCGGGGAGCGTGGCCGCCACGACGCGCACCGTGTAGGTGCCGTCGGCGAGCCCGTCGAAGAGGTAGCCGCCGGCCGAGTTCGTGACCTCGGTCGCGATCACCTGGCCCGCGGCGTTCACGAGCTCGAGCGTCACGCCCGGGATGCCGGCCTCGCCGGCGTCCTGGACGCCGTCGCCGTCGACGTCGAACCACACGCGGTCGCCGATGGCGCCCGTCGGCGAGTCGTAGCCGAAGTTCAGGCCGGTCACGTCGGCGCCGCCCACGATGTTCGCGGGGAGGCTGGTCGGCGTCGTCGCGTTGAGGCCCGCCGGGACCGAGCCCGGCTGGACGCGCACCGTGTACGCGCCGTCGGGGAGGTGATCGAACGTGTACGAGCCGTCGGGGCCGGTCGTCGTGGTGGCGATCACGTCGCCGTTCGCGTCCACCAACTCAACCACGGCGCCCGGGATGCCGGGCTCGCCGCCGTCGGCGGCGCCGTCGCCATCGACGTCGTTGAAGACGCGACCCGAGATCGTGCCCGACGGCTGGTAGCCGAAGTCCTTCGACAGATCCGTCGAGGCGTTCGTGATCGTGGCGGACTGCTGCGCGCCGCCGAACGTGTTCGTGAGGCCCGCGGGGAGCGTGGCCTGCACGACGCGCACGGTGTAGGTGCCGTCCGCGAGGCCGTCGAAGAGGTAGCCGCCGGCCGAGTTCGTGACCTCGGTCGCGATCACCTGACCCGCGGCGTTCACGAGTTCGAGCGTGACGCCCGGGATGCCGGCCTCGCCGGCGTCCTGGACGCCGTCGCCGTCGACGTCGAACCAAACGCGGTCGCCGATCGCGCCGGTCGGGGAGTCGTAGCCGAAGTTGAGTCCGGTGACGTCGGCGCCGCCCACGATGTTCGCGGGGAGGCTGGTCGGCGTCGTGGTGTTGAGGCCCGCGGGCACGCTGCCCGGCTGGACGCGGACGGTGTACGCGCCGTCGGGCAGGTGATCGAAGGTGTACGTGCCGTCGGGGCCCGTGGTGGTCGTGGCGATCACGTCGCCGTTCGCGTCCACCAGTTC
>JAEUHO010000063.1 GCA_016795345.1 Planctomycetia bacterium
GCGGGAGGCGTGGCGGAGGGCGCGTCGGCCATCCACCCTTGATCGGGGATCCCGGGCCGCGGGCGGGGATCGGAACCGGCGCCGACCGGGACTTCCGCCCCGACGTCCACGGGACCTTTGCGGTACGGCCCGTACGATCCCGCGGTGGCCGCCGCCCCCGACCTCTCCGTCGTCGTCCTGACGTGGAACACCCGCGCGCGCACCCTCGCGACGCTCGCCTCGGTGGCGGCCGGGGCGGCGCCGTCCCCGTGCGAGGTGGTCCTCGTGGACAACGCGAGCGACGACGGCACCGCGGCGGCCGTCCGCGCGGCGTTCCCCGCCGTCCGCGTGATCGAGAGCCCGCGCAACGTCGGGTTCGCGCGGGGCCACGCGCTCGCGCTCCCGCACGTGACGGGCGAGGTCGTCGTGTTCCTCAACTCCGACGCGGTGCCGGCGCCGGGCGCCCTCGCGGCGCTCCACGCGTACCTCCGGCGCGTCCCCACGGCCGGCGTCGTGGTCCCGCCGATCGTGGACGCCGCCGGCGCGCCGCAGAAGGCCGGGTGGCGCCTCCCGTCGGTGCGCGCGCTGCTCGCCCTCTTCACGCCGCTCGGGTGGGGGCCGCGCCGGGCCCGCCGTGGCGCCCCCGTCGCGGCGCCCGCGGACGCGGCGCGCGAGGCCGACGTGGTCGAGACGGCGTCGGGTGCGTGCCTCGCGGTCCGGCGCGACCTCCTCGTCCGGCTCGGCGGGTTCGACGTGGGGTTCCCGTTCTACTTCGAGGACGTGGACCTCTGCTGGCGCGCGCGGCGCCTCGGCGCGGAGGTCCATGCGCTGACGCGCGGGCCGGTCGTCGTCCACGCGGGCGGCGCGTCGACGGTCGCCGTGAAGGGCCCGCTGCGGCTGCCGCTGCTCCAGGGGATGTTGCGCCACATGCGGAGGCGCCTGCCGCCCGCGCGGTTCGCGGCCTTCGCGTGCACGGTGAAGGCGGGGTACGTCGTGCGTTCGGTCGTGGCGATGCTCGCCGCGTCGGCCGCCGCGGTCGCGCACGCCGCGCGCGGCGCGCCCGAGCGCGCGGCCCGCGCCGCCGCCGCCGCGCGCGAACCGCTCTGGTTCCTCGACCACGACCTGCGCGCGCTCCTGCGGGCGTGGGGCGGGCCCGCGGCGTTCCGTCCCCTGCCGGCCCCCCGTGGCCTGCGGGCCGACGGGCCTCGCGTGCGACGCCGCGGGGGGTCGGTCCCCGACGCGGGTCCGGTCGCGGACGGTCGGGCGCGACGCGGCCCCGCGGGGCTCACCGACGCGAGAGGGTGATCCGCTTCCAGCCGGGCACCGGCCACGTGACGCGGAGCACGTCGCCGGAGCGCTCCCACGCTGCCACGAGCCGCGCGTAGGCGGGCTTCGCGTCGGGGCCGTCGGGGAAGACGACCGCCGTCAAGCCAAGGCGGCGGCAGCCGGCGAGGTAGGCGACGGGGTCGTCGAGGTCGGCGGGGACGAGGACGCCGTTGCGCTGCGGCGTGAGGCTCACCGCGTCCGGGGCCACGAGGCCGACGACGTGCGAGGCGAGGCCGACGCGGCCTCCGCCCGCGGCCGCGCGCGCGGCGTCGCGCGCGCTCCCGAGCGCCGCGGTCGCGTACGCCGGTTCGGGCCGGCGCGCGGTCGCGTCCCACACCGGCGGCGCGAACGGGGACACCGCGGCGAGGCGCGGGAGCAGGGATGTCGCGGCCCGTACGTCGAGGACCGCGAGGCCCGCCGCCAACGCGAGGCCCGCCCCGGCGAGGCCGCGCCGGCCCGCGACGAGGCGCGCGGCGCCGACGCCGGCCGCGACCGCGCCCCACGCGATCGGCGCGAGGCCGAACCGCGCGAGCGGCACGAACCACGCCCACGCCGCCGCCGACGCGACGCCCGCGAGCAGGAGGCCGCGCCGCTCCGGCGTGTCGGGACGGGTCGCGGCGGCGGGCAGGAGCGCGAGCACGAACGCGGGGGTCTGGAACGCCCACGCGGGGTCGAAGACGCCGTGGAGCACGCCGCGCGGGCCGAGGAGCGCGTCGCGCGGCAGCCCGGTCTGGTCGAGCACGGTGCGCGTCGCGAGGCGGACGGCCTCGGGCGTCGGCCAGACGGGGCCGAACACGTCCGCGTGCGCGGGGAACACGGGGTTCCCCGTCGCGAGCGCCGCGCGGACGCGCCACGGCGCGGCGCCGAGGGCGCCCCGCCCGAGCGCCACGAGG
>JAEUHO010000011.1 GCA_016795345.1 Planctomycetia bacterium
CCCGAGGCGCCGCCGTCCGGCGGCTTCACGCAGATGCTGCCGATGCTGGCGGTGATGTTCCTGATCTTCTACGTGCTCCTCATCCGCCCGCAGTCGAAGGAGCGGAAGAAGCGCGAGGAGCTCATCCGGGCCATCCAGAAGGGCGACAAGGTCGTCACGACCGCCGGCCTGCACGGCGAGGTCGTCGGCTCCGACGAGACCCGCGTCCGCCTCGAGGTGGACGACGGCGTGCGCCTCTGGTTCGACCGCGTCGCCATCTGGAAGGTCGTGCCGAAGGACGCCCCGGCGGCGCCGGCCTCCGCGAACGAGAAGGACAAGTCCAACCCGTGACCGCCGCGACGCCCCGCGACCGCCGGCCGATGGCGCGAGCCCTGGTGCTCGTGGCCCTCGTCGCGATCGCGCCGCTGCTGCTGGTCGCGTTGGCGGGCACCGTGCCCGTGGACCCCGCCGGCGGGCCGACGCTCGACGCGTCGTCGCTCGCGCTCGGCGGCGTGCATCGCCTGGTCGTCGCGGGGCACGCGCCCCGCGTGGACCTGGCCGTCGCGGCGTTGATCGTGCCCGCGCCCCTCGGGGTGCGGTGCGCGAGCGCCGCGCCGCGTCACCCCGTGCCGGCCCCCTCCGCGCTCGAGAGCGCGCCGCGCGAGGCCGCCGAGAACCGCCGCTTCTGACCGCGCCCGCGGCGGGGCCCCGTGGGCCCGGCCGCCCCCCGTCGCGCCGTCGCGTGGCGGGTCGAGTCCGCGGGTCGAAGCGTGAAATGCATCGAAGGAGAGCGTCATGACGGAGCAGAAGCCGGTCCTGGGTCGTTGGGTCCTCATCGCATTGGTGGTCGCGACGTTGTTGTGGGCGTTCCAGCGGGAGCGCACGCCGGAGCGGCCGTGGGGCATGGCCCTCGGCCAGGACCTGCGCGGCGGCACCACGCTGCGCTTCCACCTCGACATCGAGGGCGCGCGCAAGGCGAAGACGCTGGGCGCGGGCGAGTCGGACGCGACGGTCGTGGACGCGACGCTGCGCCTGCTCGAGGGCCGCATCAACAAGTACGGACTCGCCGAGGTGAACCTCACCTCGCTCGGCGAGAACCGCTTCGAGATCTCGGTGCCCGCCGAGGTGGACGCCGAAGGC
Source organism: Planctomycetia bacterium (assembly GCA_016795345.1). Taxonomy (GTDB): domain Bacteria; phylum Planctomycetota; class PLA2; order PLA2; family JAEUHO01; genus JAEUHO01. Next base: position 1,120 of record JAEUHO010000011.1, read on the forward strand.
ATCCAGAAGGTCGTCGAGGCCCTCGGCGACCTCGAGTTCCGCATCGAGGTCCTGCCGTCGTACGGCGAGTTCCAGAGCGACGACGGCGAGGTCCGCAAGCGGACGCGCGTCTGGGTGGGCGCCCAGGGCCCCGCGAAGGCCGACGGCTCGGAGCGCGAGACGTTCGACGACTCCTTCGACGGCTTCACGAAGTTCAAGGCCCGCGAGGTCGAGCGCTTCAAGGAGTTCCGCGAGAAGGGCGAGAAGTACGCGCCGCTCGACCCGCGGTACTACGTCGTCCCGCGCTTCCGCGGCGAGAACGCGGCGCCCCCGAGCCGCCCCGACGACTTCGCGGTGCTCGAGCAGCCCGCGATCGAGGAGCAGCGGATGTCGGGCCAGATCCTCGCGGACGTCCGCCCCGGCCAGGACCGCCGCGGCTCGCCCGGCGTCACGTTCGACGTGAAGCTCGAGTTCCAGAACGTGTTCAACACCTGGACGGGCGAGAACGTCGGCCTGCCCATGGCCATCGTGCTGAACGGGCAGTACGACTCCGCCCCCATCATCCAGAGCCCCCTGCGCGACACGGTCGTCGTGTCGCTCGGCGGCGGCGGCGGCACCTACCTCGGCGCCGACGGCCGGTCGCGCTACGACGACCTGATGGAGCGCCAGAAGAACCTGATCGCGACCCTGCAGTCGGGCTCGCTGAAGGTGACGCCGCGCTTCGAGGCGAAGAGCCGCGTGGGCCCGACCCTGGCGGGCGAGGCGGTCCGGCGGGGCATCCTCTCGACGGCCCTGGCCTTCGCGCTCGTGCTGCTCTACATGGCGATCTTCTATCGCCTCGCCGGCATGATCGCGAACGTCGCGCTGCTCCTGAACCTGGTGCTGCTGGTCGGCGCGATGGCCTTCCTCAAGTCGACGCTGACGCTGCCCGGCATCGCCGGCGTGGTCCTCACGCTCGGCATGGCGGTCGACGCCAACATCCTCATCTTCGAGCGCATCCGCGAGGAGCTCAAGGCCGGCCGCTCGACCGCCCAGGCGGTCTCCGAGGGCTTCGCCCGCGCCTTCACGACGATCGTCGACTCGAACGTCACCACGTTCTTCACCGCGATCTTCCTCTACGTGTTCGGCTCCGGCGCGATCCAGGGCTTCGCGGTCACCCTCTCGCTCGGCCTGCTCGCCTCGATGTTCACGGCCATCTACGTGGCCCGGACGATCTTCGAGACGCTGCTGCGGCGCAACCCGAACCTGAAGCTCAGCTTCCTCGGCGAGGCCAAGGTGCCCTCGATCCCGTGGATGGCCCTGCGCTCGCGGTTCATCCCGGTGTCCGTCGTGCTCGTCGCGGCGTCGCTCGCCTACTTCCTCGTGGCGCCGGCCCGCGCGGTCTACGACATCGACTTCACGGGCGGCATGAAGGTGCAGGCCCGCTTCAACCAGGCCGTGCCCGTGGACGCGGTCAAGGCCGCCCTCGACGCGGGCCTCCAGGAGGTCCGGATCCCGAAGGAGGGCGCGCCCGTCGGCTCCGGCGAGCAGCGCGTCGTCAAGGTGGGCCCGTACGACGGCGCGGAGGTCGTGACGGTCCGCTCGGAGGGCCGCTGGGTCGAGCTGCGCCACCCGCTGACCGGCGGGAGCGACGGCCAGCCGATGTCGGAGTCCGAGCAGCTCGACGCGTTCCGCGCGTACGTCGAGAAGGTGCTGGGCGCGAAGCTCATCCCGTCGTGGGTCGTCGAGAAGCCGACGGCCTACAAGTCGACGGGCGCGGACGACCCGTGGAAGGCCCTCGACGGCGGCCTGCGGCTCAAGATCGCCATCGAGGACCCGGCCGACGTGGTCAAGGCCGACGTCCTCGAGAAGGCGTTCGAGCGGATGCCGTACTTCAACCCCGAGGGCGAGGGCGGCAAGCGCGAGGCCCAGCCGGCCCGCACCGTCGCCCGCACCGTGAAGGTGAAGGACGCCGGCCGGCCCGACGGCGGCGAGGCGCGGATCTTCGAGATCGGCTGGAAGGCGGCGCTCGCCAGCAACGCCGCCACCGCGGTCGAGAACGACCCCGGCGTCCTCACGCTCGACCTGCGCGAGTTCCTCGGCGGCGCCGAGTTCCGCCAGGCCCTCCTCGACGCGGGCGTGTCGCGCGCCGGCGCGGACGACATCGTCCTCGCCGACCCCTTCCCGGTGAACGACCTCGTCGGCCCGGGCGTCGCGACCCGCATGCGCAACGACGCGTTGATCGCGCTGCTGCTGTCGTTCGGCGCGATCATCGTGTACGTCGCGTTCCGCTTCCGCTCGTACGCCATGGGCTTCTCGGCCGTGCTGTGCCTCGTGCACGACGTGTCGATCGCGCTCGGCGCGGTCTGCCTCGTCAACTCGTTCGGCCTCGTGGACGCGCGGATCAACCTCGGCCTCGTGGCCGCGTTCCTCACCCTCGTCGGCTTCTCGGTGAACGACACCGTCGTCACGTTCGACCGCGTCCGCGAGCTCCGCGGCAAGGCGCCGTCGATCACCAGCAAGATGCTCGACGACGCGGTGAACCAGACGCTCGCCCGCACGATCCGCACGTCGCTGACGGTCTTCCTGACCCTCGTCGTGCTGTTCGTGGTCAACCTGGGCCAGCGCAGCCTGCTCGAGGGGTTCGCCTTCACGATGCTCGCGGGCGTCGTGGTCGGCAGCTACTCGACGATCGGCGTCGCGGCCCCGCTGCTGCTCTTCCTGCCCTGGTTCTGGAACAAGGTCCGGAAGTACCGCCCGCAGACGTGGACCCTCACGTGGCCCGCGAAGCAGAACAACGCGCTGATCCTCGCCGGCATCGCCCTCGCGACGACCGTCGCGGTGGGCATCGCGAAGGGCTGGTTCATGGGCATGTTCTGGGGCCTCCTCCTGGTCCCGGTGCTCTCGACCCTCGGCCTGTGGCTGCTGTGGGCCGTCGGGTTCGCGGTGCTCGCGGCCGTGTGGGGCTGCGCCGCGGTGATCCCGTGGTCGCGCCGCAAGGACGTGGACGCGGCCTACAACGACGCCCGCGCGGAGATCGCCGAGCGCGACCGCGAGGCGGCGGCGAAGGCGGCGGCGCACGTCGCGGCCGTGGCCGCGGCGCGGGCGGCGGCGGAGCAGGCGGCGGCGAAGGCCGCGCGCGAGGCCCGCAAGCAGAAGCCGGCCGACACCGACGACGACTGACCTCGCGCCCCTCGGGCTCGACCACCGGCCGCGCGCGGGACCCCCGCGCGCGGCCGGGCTGTTTGCGGGCCGGCCCGCACGGACGAAGCGGAGGCCGGCGACGCGGCGGTCGGCGTCAACGCATCCGGTACGCGAGGCCCGGTGGCCGACGTCCGCCACGGGATCGCGCGCGCCGCGGCCCGCCGACCACGCGCGGCGGAGCGGGCCTCGCGTGCCCCCGCCGGCGACCGGGCCTCGGGTCCCCGGACGGCGACCGGGCCTCGCGGTCCCGCGCGCACGACGGGACCCGGGCCCGGAGCACCCCACGGCGGCCGGCACCGCGCCCCCGGCGGCGGACCTGTGCGCGGCGGGCCGGGCTCGCCGGCCCCGCGACGTCAGGCGCGCGGGGTCGGCTCCCAGGGCTCGACCTCGGGCGGGATCGGGCGGCCGTCGAGCTCGAACAGCTCGCCGCCCTCGCGACGGAGGGGGCCGAAGTGCCGCGAG